>NZ_RZOS01000741.1:0-1792 GCF_004022605.1 Mesorhizobium sp. M4B.F.Ca.ET.089.01.1.1 | reverse complement strand
GCGGGTTCCGGGGCCGGAATTGCGATCATGTTCCGAATCGGACTAAAGATAGCTACGGAAATTTTTCGAATTTTCGAACATTTGCGTAGTCAGAGTGGGGTTAATGACGCGTTAACCATTTTCGGTAACATCATTACCGGTGGTGGACCATGGGGAGAATCGCGTGACGCGTCATTTAAGCAGCCTTCATTTCATGCAGACATTCTCCGGCAAATTGGAGAAGGCTTTGAACAATCTAAGCCTCGCCCAATATCCGCCGGACGCAGTCAGGTCGATGCGGAAGTTCGCGTCGTCCGAAGTCGCTGCATTGCTGGATGTTTCGGAAGCATACATCAGACAGGTTTCGCTCAAGGATCAGGGCCCTCAGCCCGAGATCACGCAGAACGGCCGTAGACTCTATTCACTTGAGCAGGTGCTCGAGCTTCGGATGCACCTCGCCGAAAGGGGCCGCAAGAAGTGGATGAACCCGCGACGGATCCAAGGCGAGGACTGCCAGATCATAGCGGTGACGAATTTTAAGGGTGGTTCGTCGAAAACGGCGACGACTATCCATCTCGGCCACTATCTCGCGCTAAAGGGATACCGTGTTCTCGCCGTCGATCTCGACCCCCAGGCCTCACTTACGAGCCTCCAAGGAGCCTTGCCCGATTTCGACTACCGCGAAAGCGACACTCTCTATTCGGCAATCCAGTTCGAAGATCCGGTTCCGACCGAGTCGATTGTGCACAAGACACACATGGTCGGGTTCGACGTGATTTGCGCTGGCCTCGAATTGACTGAGTTCGAAACCAGCGTAGCGCTGGAAATGCGAAAGACCGGAGGAACGGGGTTCTTGCTGCGCGTCGCTCAGGCCTTGGAGCAGATAGTCGACCGCTACGACGTGATCCTGCTGGACTGTGCTCCCTCGCTCAATTTCCTGACTCTTTCGTCTCTGACAGCATCGACGGGCGTGTTGATTCCGGTCCCTGCTCATATGCTGGACGTGGATTCGACGGGTAAGTTCCTCGAGTTGGCGGCTTCCTACATGCAAATCCTCGACCAGGTGGGGACATCGGCTCAATGGGATTTCGCTAAATTCTTGATCACCAAGTTTGAGCCGAACGACCACCCGCAGGCAAACATGCAAGCCTTGATGAGGCAGGTCTTTGGCGAGGATCTTCTGCTGAACATGGTGATCAAATCCACCGCCGTCGCCGATGCGCTGACGTGGAAGCAGAGTCTGTACGAAGTCCAGCGGACTAGGTTTTCGGCACCTAAGACCTACGACCGCGCTATGGAGTCCATCAACGCCGCTAACGCAGAGATTGAAGCCCTTCTTTGGAAGGCGTGGGGACGTGAACAATGAGCCGCAAGGATTCCAAGGGAATGTTCGCCGCTGTCCTCGGGCAACTTGGTGACGAGCAGACGGAGGGGCAGCAGAAACTGAAATCCGCGTCCCCGCATCTTCTCAAGGTGGCCGCTGGTGTCCGCCAATTGCAAGAACGCAGTGAGTTAGCCGACCGTCTCTTTAAGGACGGAGAACGGATTGCAGAACTCGACCCGCGAATGATTCTGCCGTCCCCTGTGCCCGACCGCTTTGAAGGCGCATATGATGACAAAGCGATCGCCGAAATCGTCGAGTCGATGCGGGAGCGGGGACAGATCGTTCCTGGACTCGTGCGGCACTCGCCGGAGAAGCCGGGTCACTTTCAGATCGTATACGGGCGCCGACGGCTGGCGGCGGCCAAGAAACTGGGACTGAAGTTCAAAGCCGCGGTCCGCGAGCTCACTAACGACGACGCTGTCATACTGC
>NZ_RZOS01000740.1:0-1793 GCF_004022605.1 Mesorhizobium sp. M4B.F.Ca.ET.089.01.1.1 | reverse complement strand
TTTCAACGGTATGGACGAGCGCTCGCTGCATCTGTCGCAGTCGATGGCGAAGTCGGTCACCGGCACGGTGTTCGGCATATTAGTGGGGCGCGGCCTGATCGACACGGCAAGGCCGGTGACCGCCTATCTCCCGGAACTCGGCGAGACCGCCTGGGCTGGCGCCAGCGTGCAGCATGTGCTCGATATGACGACGGGCGTACGCTTCTCCGAGGAGTACACCAACCCCTATTCGGAGATCGGCCAGGTCGACGTCGCCAGCGGCTGGAAACCGGTGCCGCCTGGCAGCGATCCCGCCTTTCTGTGGCCGGCGCACATGTTCGAGCTGATCCTGCGGCTGAAGGACAAGGTCCGGCCGCATGGCGAGGCGTTCGAATACCGCTCGATCGAGACCGACGTGCTCGCCTTCATCATGGAGCGGGTGACCGGCAAGCGCCTGGCGCAACTGGTTTCCGAGGAACTCTGGCAAAAGCTTGGCGCTGATGAGAGCGCCTGCTTTAGCGTCGACAGCGCCGGCTATGCGCTGGCCGAGGGCGGCTTCAATGCGACGCTGCGCGATTATGGCCGGTTCGGCCAGTTGATCCTCGACAATGGCGGTGGCGTGGTGCCGGCCGACTGGATCGAAGCGACACGCAATGGCAGGCACGGTCCCGGCTTCAATCCCAGCCTGCCGGAAGGTAGCTACCGCAACCAGTTCTGGATCGAGGATCCGCGCTCGCGCGCGCTGATGTGCCGGGGCGTGTTCGGGCAGCTGATCCATATCGATTGGGACAACCGGTTGGTCGTGGTGAAGCTGTCGACCTACCCGGATTTCGCCAACATTGCCTATTCGGTGGCGACGCTGAAGGCCGTGCACGCCATTGCCGCGGCGCTGGGCTGACCCACAAGCAAGCAGAAGAGATCGTCATGACCGGCAGGACCGCGTTCGAGACACAGTATGGCTTTGCCCGCAATGCGGTGCTGCTCTCCAACTGGCGCGAAAGCCCATTCAATCGCTGGTCGTTCCAGAATGTCGGCGAACTGGTGCCGAGCACGCCCTTCGCGGCGTCGGGCGGCGCAGAGGCGCCGGCGCAGGCGCTTGGCGGGCTGCTCGACGAAAAGGTCGCGCTGGCGGCCGAGCCGGAAACGGTCGCGGCTTTTCTCAAGCGCTCTGACACCGATGCGCTGACGGTCCTGAAGGGCGGCAGGCTGGTCGGCGACTGGTTCGCGCCGCATATGGAGTTCGGCGCGCGCCACATCATCTTCTCGATCAGCAAGTCCTTCACCGCCATCCTTGCAGGCATACTGGAAGGCGAGAGGGTATTCGACCCGGACGCGCCGGTCGTCAGCTATATCCCCGAAGCCGAGGGTTCGGCCTATGGCGATGCGAGCTGCCGGCATGTGCTAGACATGAGCGTCAGCCTCGATTTCGAGGAGGCCTATCTCGATCCCGAAAGCGCGTTTGCCCGCTACCGCCGCGCCACGCTGTGGAATCCGGGAGGCGGGTCCGAAAGCCTCAAGGCGTTCATCCTGAGTTTGCAGCGCCTCGGCGAGCCGCACGGCCAGACCTATCGCTACCGCTCGCCCAATTCCGATCTGCTCGGCATGCTGCTGGAGCGGGCGTCGGGCCAGCGCATCGGCGATCTCCTGCGCGCGAAATTGTGGCAGCCGCTCGGCGCGGCGAGCGAGGGCTCGATCGCCGTCGACATGGAAGGCACGGCGCGCACGGCCGGCGGCATTTCGGTGACACCGCGCGACCTGGCGCGGGTCGGCGAGATGATGCGGCAGGGCGGCATGGCCAATGGCCGCCGCATCGT
>NZ_RZOS01000073.1:0-18864 GCF_004022605.1 Mesorhizobium sp. M4B.F.Ca.ET.089.01.1.1 | reverse complement strand
CGCCGCGCGTCGCCCCCATCGTGCGCAGGATGGCGATGTCGTGGCCCTTGTCCTTCACCAGCATGACGAGGCCGGAAATGATGTTCAGCGCCGCCCGGGCAGTGCAGCGACACGAAATCGGATGCCGTGAGCACACCTTCCAGAGTCTGCATCTGCACCGCGCCCATGGCGCGCGCATTTCGGCTTCGGCATGAAGATCGTGTTCTTCAACCGGTCGCCGGTCGATGATGAGGAAACGCGCGCCATGGGCGCGGTGCAGATGCAGACTCTGGAAGGTGTGCTCACGGCATCCGATTTCGTGTCGCTGCACTGCCCGGGCGGCGCGGAAAACCGCCACCTGATCGATGCCCGAAGCCTGCGGTTGATGAAGGGTAGCGCGTTCCTGATCAACACCGCGCGCGGCGACGTCGTCGACCAGGACGCCCTGATCGGCGCGCTGCAAAGGCGCGAGATCGCCGGCGCTGGCCTAGACGTCTTTGCCGAGGAGCCGGCCGTTCCGGAGGCGCTGAAGCAGTTGGAGAATGTCGTGCTGCTGCCGCATCTCGGCAGCGCGACCGAGGAAACGCGGGTGGCGATGGGCATGAAGGTGGTGGAGAACCTGACCGCCTTCTTCGAGGGGCGTCCGGTTCCCGACCGGGTCGCCTGACAGCCGGCGCCACTCTCGATTCAGGGCGCGGCTACAGCGGCGGTCGATGCCGACGGATCAGGAGAGCGCCTTGGAACAGAGCAGACGCATCAAGTTTCGCGAGGACGAGCGCAGCCTTTTGTTGCGCCTGCTGCTGCAGGTCGCAAGCGCCCGCGAGCCGGAGATCGCCGCCGTTCTGAGCGGACGCAGGTCGCTTGGCTCCCTCGCCCCTGGCCAGCGCATCCCGGCGCTTCAGGCGACAGGCGTGTGGTTCCAACTGCTGACGATCGCCGACGAGTTGCTTGCCATGCGGGCGCGTCGCGAACTCGAACAGGGCGCCGGCGTCGACGAAGTGCCCGGCTCCTTCGCCAGCGTGATCGCGCAGATGGCGGCGAACGGCCACTCGGCGCAGGAAGCCCAGGCCGCGCTCAATGGGCTTTGCGTCGGCCCGACCATGACCGCTCACCCGACGGAGGCCAAGCGCGTCACGGTGCTGGAGATCCACCGCCGCATCTATCGCAAGCTGACCGAGCTCGACCAGCCGCGCTGGGCGCCGCGCGAACGCGACCTGCTGGTCGCCGATCTGGAAAGCGAGATCGAGCTTCTGTGGATGACCGGCGAGCTGCGGCTGGAGCGCCCGACGGTCGAACGCGAGATCGCCTGGGGCCTGCATTTCTTTCGCGAAGTCATCTTCGAGGCGACGCCGCAGCTCTATGCCAAACTGCAAGGCGCCTTCGAGCGTCACTATCCGGGCGAGCCGATAAGAATTCCCTCCTTCATGCGCTATGCCTCGTGGATCGGCGGCGACCGCGATGGCAATCCCAACGTGACGGCCGCGGTCACGGCCCATGCCATGGCCGAGTACCGCAACACCGCCATAGGCTGGTATCTCGCCCAGATGCAGCGGCTGGTGTCGGTGCTCAGCGCCAGCTCGAACGTCATCGACCTGCCGGCCAGCTTCGAGCCGGTGCTGCAGACGGCGCTCGATAGAAGCGGACAGGCCGACGAGATCGCCGCCCGCAACCCTGACGAACCGCTTCGCCAGTTCGCCTCGGCCCTGCTTGCTCGGCTGGACGCCACGCGGGATGGCAGTACGGCGGCGTACCCCTCGGCGGAGGCGTTTCGGGCCGATCTCAACGCCCTGTCTTCGGTCCTCGAAGCAATCGGAGGGCGCGCGGTGGCCAGGCGTTTCGTCCAGCCGCTGCTTTGGCAGGTCGGAAGCTTCGGCTTCCGCACGGTTTCGCTCGACGTCAGGCAGAACTCCACCGTCGTCAACCGGGTGCTGGCCGAGCTGTTTGCGCTGGCAAATCCCGCCGATCCGGTGGCAGCCGGCACGCCGCAATGGTCGGCGCGCATTCGCGCTGCCTTGAGCCAGGGCGAGCAGCTGGAGATCGACGCAGGCCGGCTCTCGCCTGAGGCAGGCGAACTGCTTTCGACATTCTCGGTCATCGCCAGGCACATCTCCGGATCGGATGGCGACGCGGTCGGCGCTTTCGTTCTCAGCATGACCCGCTCGGCAGACGATCTGCTCGCGGTCTATCTGCTGGCGCAATATTGCGGACTTTCGACCGCGCCCAGTGGCGGCGGCACAATCCGGCTGCGGATCGTGCCCTTGTTCGAGACCATCGCCGATCTGCAGGCCGCCCCCGGCATCCTAGACGGGTTGCTCGGCGTTTCGCTGGTCAGGCGCACGGTGCGGGATTTCGGCGCGCGCCAGGAAATCATGCTCGGCTATTCGGACTCCAACAAGGATGGCGGTTTCCTCGCGTCCAATTGGGAATTGGCGAAAGCGCAGAAGCGCCTCGCTGCCGTCGGCCGCAAGCACAAGGTCAGGATCAGTTTCTTCCACGGCCGCGGCGGCTCCGTCAGCCGTGGCGGCGCGCCGACCGGCCGGGCGATCGCCGCGCAGCCGCAAGGCACCGTCGCCGGAACCATGCGGGTGACCGAGCAAGGCGAGGTCGTCTCGTCGAAATTCGCCAATCGCGGCACCGGCCTCAACCAGCTCGAGATACTCGCCGCCGGCGTGCTGGCCCACAGTGTCGGATCGCCCGGCGATGTCGAGAAGAAGGAAACGCCGGAATTCGACGAAGCGCTGGAAGCGCTGGCAGGCATGTCGCAGGCATCCTATGCCGGGCTGATGGCCGAGCCCGGCTTCCTCGCCTATTTCAACCAGGCGAGCCCGGTCGCGGAGCTGGCGCTCCTGAAAATGGGCTCACGACCGGATCGCCGTTTCGGCGCCAGCGGCATTGCCGACCTGCGCGCCATTCCATGGGTGTTCGCCTGGAGCCAGAACCGTCATCTGTTGACCGGCTGGTATGGCATCGGCAGCGCGATGAGTTCCTTCATCACCGTGCGCGGCGAGGCCGGGCGCGACCTTCTGGCCCGCATGTTCGAGCACTCGCGCTTCTTCCGCCTGATCGTCGACGAGGCGGAGAAGACGCTTTACCAGTCCGACATGGAGATCGCGCGCCTCTACGCCGGCCTGGTGTCCGACAGCGATGCGGCCGGGCGAATCCACGCCCGCATCGGTGCCGAATACGAGTTGACGCGACGCCTGATCGGCGACCTCACGGGAGGCGACCTTTCCGCGCGCTTTCCGATGTTCAAGCGGCGTTTCGACAATCTGCGACGACAGATGGATGACATTCATCGGCTGCAGGTCGATCTGCTGCGGGAAGTTCGGGCAAATACCGGCACGGCCGAGCAAAAGCGGGCGACCGACGCCCTGCTCGTCTCGATCAACTGCATCTCGGCTGGCCTTGGCTGGACGGGATAGGCTGGGTTCTGCTGGCCGCCTGTATCACCGTCGGCATTGATTCCTACGGCAACCGCTTTTGATTTGCCCCGCGCAGGCGGCCGCAGGCGCTCGCGCGCCAGCCTCACGCCAAAGGCTATTCAAAGGGACTTTCGGAAGGAGAATGGTGCGGTCGAGAAGACTCGAACTTCCACGGGTTGCCCCACAGCGACCTCAACGCTGCGCGTCTACCAATTCCGCCACGACCGCACGTGGTAGGAGCCGGAACGAACCGGCTCGGGGCCTGTAGCAAATCGTTTCCGGCGAAACAAGTGCGCCGTGCGGAATAATCGCCAATGCATGTCGCCCAAAAGTGCGTAGCGGTTTTGGGGGAACGACACGCATCTGACAGAGCTGCCGACACAACGCTCCACAGCTTTGGAAAATGCCGGGGAACTGGACGTTTTCGCCCATTGCCGCCATATGAGGGGGCACACGAGATTTATCATGCCAGAACGCAGCCAGATCGCCACGTCGTTCCTGCCCCTGCCCGGTTCAGTACCCGTCGAATGGCGGATCGAGCCCGGCCTCACCGCCTATCCCGATGCGATCGCCTTCATGGAGGCGCGCGCCGAGGCAATCCGCAGCGGTGCGGCCGGCGAGATTGTCTGGCTGGTCGAGCATCCGCCGCTCTACACGGCCGGCACCAGCGCCCGCATCGAGGACCTGATCGAGCCCGACCGCTTTCCGGTCTTTTCGGCCGGACGCGGCGGCGAATACACCTATCACGGCCCTGGCCAGCGGGTCGCCTATGTCATGCTCGACCTCAAGCGCCGGCGCGAGGACGTGCGCGCCTTTGTCGCCGCGCTCGAAGAATGGATCATCGCAACGCTTGCCGCCTTCAACGTGCGCGGCGAGCGGCGCGAGGACAGGGTCGGCGTCTGGGTCGTGCGGCCGGATCGTCCCGCGCTTGCCGACGGCACGCCGGTCGAGGACAAGATCGCGGCAATAGGCATCCGGCTGCGGCGCTGGGTGAGCTTTCACGGCATCGCCATAAATGTCGAGCCGGAACTCGGACACTTCACCGGCATCGTGCCATGCGGTGTCCAGGATCATGGCGTCACCAGCCTGGTCGACCTTGGCCTGCCGGTGACCATGGCCGACCTCGACCTGGCGCTGAAATCCGCTTTCGAGCATGTCTTCGGCCCTGTCGCGGCTTCACCCGTCGAGGCAGCCCGCAAGGCCGGCTGAGAACCTGTCCGGAACCAGTTCAGACCAGCAGCGTGGACGCCCACAGCACGCCATAGCCATGGATGGCGAAGACCGCGAGCAGCGCGCCGGCCATGGCGAACCGGTCGAAGGTCCGGATCGGCTTCAGCTCATGGCGCGGCTTCACCGCGCTGCCCATTGTGAGCAGGCTGAGGATCAGGAACACGACGCCCGCCGCAAGCAGGAAGCCCGGCGAAAATCCAGCCAGCCAGCCGAGCGCCAGCAAGGCGGACAGCAGCAGGAACGAAGCCAGCGCCAGGACGATCGGGCCGGGGCAGATCTGGCGCAGCACCTGGCCGCCGTCGAACTTCCACACCGGCACCAGATTGGCGATGTTGAAGAGCGCGGAAAAGCCGGCGAGCGTGGCCAGCAGCGCGGCGACGGCGCCATGCCCCTCGCCTCTGGCAAGCCCGCTGGCGGCGATCAGCACCGGCACCAGGAAGGCCGAGAAGCCGGCGCCCATCAGCGCCACGAAGGCAACTTCGAAGCGGCTGTCGTAGGGCCTGCCGCCGATGGCGATGCCGCCGAGCAGCGGGATGAAGATCATGCGCGCCCTGCTATGTCCCATCAGCCGGAATGCCGCCATATGGCCGAGCTCGTGCAGGGCGACCACCGAGGTCAGGATCGCGGCCAGCGCCAGGCCGCCGAGGCTGAGGCCGAAGAACGGCCACAGGATGAAGGCTGAAAGCACGGCGAATCCCACCTGGCTGAGTGGATGCTCGAACCAGCCGCCCTTGCGATACTCTCCCGTCCTCGCCCAGCGCTGCAGCTTGCCGAGTTCGCGCCGCATGGCGAAATAGCGGAAGATCAGGAAGGCGACGCCGCGATAGCGATCGGTCTGGCCGAGGCTGACCCGCGTCGCGGCGCCCTCGGCCACCAGTTCGGTGGTCTCGCGATAGCTGGCCCAGAAGGAGGCATCGAGCGAGGAATCATCGAGGACGCGCATGGAAAAGCGGCCGCCCTCGACGACATCCTCCAGCACGACCTTGCGTTCGATCGGCTGGCCGTCGCGCCCTTCCCAGGACAGGACGATGCGGGCCACGCCCTGCCCGTCCAGCGCCTCAGCCGAAACGATTTCGCCCGACCAGCCGGCATCGCTGCCGAACGGCCACAGCGCTTGCCAGAGCCGGTGGCGGTCCGCCGCCACCAGCCTCGACACCCTGACCGTGCGCAGGCCGAGCGGCAGGGTCATCAGCAGAAAGATCAGTCCGAGATTGCCGGCCAGGAGGATGGCCATCACGATCGGCGACACCGGTGTTGCTCCCTGTCTTCGCGGGCACCCTAGCGTCAATGGCGGCAAGAAAAGCTTAACGTCGAGGCGCTTGCGGCAGCCGGCCGCAAGGCATGGTCCTCACATGGCGCCGATCCAGATCGCCATGGAAATCAGAAACGTGCTCATGCACACGAGCGACACAACATCCTGAACAAGGTCCGACATAACTCTCTCCAGTTGTTAGTATGTTCGTATTTTGTTCTAATTTTGTTCGAATGTCAACGACCGCAGAAAGGCGCTGCCCGGAAATTTCGGGCGCTCAATCCGGCAGGGTTAAGGAAAGGTTGACGGGCGAAATGCGCGGGCGGCCACGCACCAGCGCCGACGCGGGCACGCCGAGATTTGGGTCAGGCCGAGTCGAGAACGGTGGGTTCCGAGAACCGGAGCGGAGCGAACTTGAAGTACGTGAGCACCGGAAGCGCAGGAAGCCGCCTTTCGCAGGCCGGCCTCACCCGAATATCGCCGTGACCTAAAGGGGGACGACCTTGCCCTCGGCCAACGTCACCCGCCGATCCATGCGCGAAGCCAGCTCGTGATTGTGGGTGGCGATCAGCGCCGCGAGGCCCGATTGCCTGACCAGCGCTTCCAGCGCCTCGAACACATAGGAGGCGGTGACCGGGTCGAGATTGCCGGTCGGCTCGTCGGCCAAAAGCACCAGCGGCGCATTGGCGACGGCGCGTGCGATGGCCACCCGCTGCTGCTCGCCGCCGGAGAGCTCCGACGGGCGATGCTGAGCCCGCTTGCCGATCTGCATGTAGTCGAGCAGCTGTGCCGCCCGCTCGGCCGCTTCCTTGCGCGACAGCCCCTTGATCAGCTGCGGCATCATGATGTTTTCCAGCGCGGAAAACTCCGGCAGCAGATGATGGAACTGATAGACGAAGCCGACATCGTTGCGGCGGATGGCGGTGCGGTCCTCGTCGGACAGCCGGCCACAGGCGCGGCCGCCGAGAATCACGTCGCCGGCGTCCGGCCGCTCCAGCAGTCCGGCGGTGTGCAGCAGCGTCGACTTGCCGGTGCCCGACGGCGCCACCAGCGCCACCATCTCGCCGCGCCGCAGCGAAAAGTCGGCGCCGTTCAAAATGGTGAGCTTGCGCGGCCCCTGGACGTAGTGGCGCTCGACGCCCTTCAGCTCGATAATGGCTTCGGCCATCACTCGTACCTCAAGGCTTCGACGGGATCGAGCCGCGCCGCCCGCCAGGCCGGAAACACCGTCGCCAGGAAGGACAGGCCCAGCGCCATGATGACGACGTATGTCGTCTCGCGCGCATCCATCTTCGCCGGCAGCTGGCTGAGGAAATAGAGCTCGGGATTGAACAGGATCCTGCCGGTCATCCAGGAGAAGAACTGGCGGATCGATTCGATGTTGAGGCAGATGACGACGCCGAGCAGCACGCCGGCGATGGTGCCGGTGACGCCGATCGCCGCCCCTGTCATCAGGAAGATGCGCAGGATCGCGCCGCGCGTCGCCCCCATCGTGCGCAGGATGGCGATGTCGTGGCCCTTGTCCTTCACCAGCATGACGAGGCCGGAAATGATGTTCAGCGCCGCCACCAGCACGATCAGCGTCAGGATCATGAACATGACGTTGCGCTCGACCTGCAGCGCCGAGAAGAAGGTCTCGTTGCGCTGGCGCCAGTCGACAAGGTCGATCGGCCGCTGCGCCGCCTGCTCGACCAGCGGCTTCAGCGCGTCGACATTGTCGGGATTGTCGACATAGATCTCGATGGTCTGCGCCCGGCCGTCCATGTTGAAATAGAGCTGCGCTTCCGAGAACGGCATGTAGACGATCGAGCTGTCATATTCCGACATGCCGACCTCGAAGATCGCCGCGATCTTGTAGCCCTTCATGCGCGGCGTCGTGCCGAGCGGCGTCACGTCGCCGTCCGGCGAGATCAGCGTGATTGTGTCGCCGAGCACGAGGCCGAGATTCTCGGCCATGCGCTTGCCGATCGCCACGCCCTCGCCGGTGTCGAAGCCGTCAAGCGTGCCTTGCCTGATATTGCTGGAGACGATCGAGATCTTGCCGAGGTCCTCGCCGCGTATGCCGCGCACCAGCGCGCCGGTGCCGCCGCCGACATTGCCTTGCGCCAGCACCTGGCCGTCGATCAGCGGAATGGCGTATTTGACGCCGGCCACGCCGTTGATGCGGCCCGCCACCTGGGCGTAGTCCTCCAGCGGCGAATCCAGCGGCTGCGCGATCAGATGGCCGTTGACGCCGAGGATGCGGGTCAGCAGCTCGGCGCGGAACCCGTTCATCACCGCCATGACGACGATCAGCGTCGCTACCCCCAGCATGATGCCGAGGAAGGAAATCGAGGCGATGACCGAGATCACCGTCTCCTTGCGCCGCGAGCGCAGATAGCGCCAGGCAACCATGCGCTCGAACACCGAAAAGGCGCCGGCAGCTGGGGCTTTGACGGCCGGGGCTTTGGCTGCGGCCGCCTGGCTCATGCGGCGAAACCGAGGCGCTTCTTCGCCGCTTCGATCGGTAGCGTCTCGCGCTCGCCGGTCCTGCGGTTCTTGATCTCGACCTCTCCGCTCGCCACGCCGCGCGGCCCGACGATCACCTGCAAGGGCAGGCCGATCAGGTCGGCGGTGGCGAACTTGCCGCCCGGTCGCTGGTCGGTGTCGTCATAGAGCACGTCCTTGCCGGCGCCGGAGAGCGCGGCATAGAGCTCGTCGCAGACGTGGTCGCATTCGGCGTCGCCCGCCTTCATGTTGATCAGGCCGATGTCGAACGGCGCCACCGCGTCGGGCCAGATGATGCCGTTGTCGTCATGGCTGGCCTCGATGATCGCCGCGACCAGTCGCGAGGGTCCGATGCCGTAGGAGCCGCCGGAAGCGAAATGATCCTTGCCGTCCGGCCCGGTCACCTTGGCGCCCATCGGCTTGGAATACTTCTCGCCGAAATGGAAGATATGGCCGACCTCGATGCCGCGCGCCGAGACTTTGTCGCCCTCGGAGACCTTGTCCCAGGCCGCCTCGTCATGCATCTCGTCGGTCGCCGCGTATGGCGTCGTCCACGTCTTGACGATGTCGGCGATCTCGGCGTCGTTGGAAAAGTCGGTGTTCGCCCCCGGCACGGCGAGCGAGAGATAGTCGCGATGGCAGAACACCTGGCTCTCGCCGGTGTCGGCCAGGATGATGAACTCGTGGCTTAGGTCGCCGCCGATCGGCCCGGTGTCGGCGCGCATCGGGATCGCCTGCAGGCCCATGCGCGTGAACGTCCTGAGATAGGACACGAACATCCGGTTGTAGGCGGCCTTGGCGCCCTCGTAGTTGAGGTCGAAGGAATAGGCGTCCTTCATCAGGAATTCGCGAGAACGCATGACGCCGAAGCGCGGCCGCACCTCGTCGCGGAACTTCCACTGGATGTGGTAGAGGTTGAGCGGCAGGTCCTTGTAGGACTTCACATAGGCGCGGAAGATCTCGGTGACCATTTCCTCATTGGTCGGCCCGTAGAGCATCTCTCGCTCCTGCCGGTCCTTGATGCGCAGCATCTCCTTGCCGTAGTCGTCATAGCGCCCACTTTCGCGCCACAGCTCGGCCGACTGGATGGTCGGCATCAGGATCTCCAGCGCGCCCGCCCTGTCCTGCTCCTCGCGGATGATCCGGCAGACCTTGTCCAGCACGCGCTTGCCGAGCGGCAGCCAGGAGAAGCTGCCCTGCCCCTGCTGGCGGATCATGCCGGCGCGCAGCATCAGCCGGTGCGAGACGATCTCGGCCTCGCGCGGATTTTCTTTGAGAATGGGCAGGAAATAGCGCGACAAACGCATGGACTGGTCCGTAAGTGAGGATGGCCTCGCCGGAATCGGCGCGGCATGGGCTGCTTGCCCCGGCTTCATAGCCATTTCATGGCGGATTGGAAACCCGAGCGAGCGGCCGAAGTGCTGCATCCGCCCGGGTTGATCGTTTCACAAGCAAGGCCTGCCGTACTATTGTGCACTGCAGCACGATATTGCCCGTTTCCGGGCAAAATTCTTCGTGACAATTTCATCTGCCTTAGGCTAGTGTGCCCCGATAACCGAGAGGGCGGAAAAAAATCTGCTCTCCTACGCGGTCAAAGTCTTGGGAGGATGCGATCTAGGCGCGGTTACTCGCAGCCGCCGGATACCGGAAACAGATCGGACGCGTTTAAATTGCAAGGCCTCGTGCCTTGCATTTTTTTTGTGCAATCATCTGCTTAGCCCGACAGATTGCCAAACTGCTTTACCCAACGTCAGCGCAACGAGAATTCGAAAGCCGGCTACCGGATTTCCGGCTGAGCCGAGTCGCAAGCAATGGGATGACTTTGGCTCGACTGCGTCGTTAATTCTTCGGCGTCTGGTTGAAGTCCGGCACGATGTGCGGGATGTCGTCGATGCCGAGGCCAAGGCCGCGCGTGATGCCGTAAAAGATGCCGAGAAGAACCAGCGTGGCGATCGTCGTCCGGAACGCCGCGCGCAGCATGTGCGGCCCGCGCGGCGCGCTGGGAACGGTGCCCAGCGTCACATCCTTGTCCTCATCCTGGGTTCTGAGGCTGAACGGCAGGACGGCGAACAGCACCACCCACCAGGTGGCGAAGAACAGCGCGATGAACGAGACCCAGCTCATGATTGCTCCAGTTCGACCAGCGTGCCGAAGAAATCCTTGGGATGCAGGAACAGCACCGGCTTGCCATGCGCGCCGATCTTCGGGCTGCCGTCACCCAGCACGCGCGCGCCGCTGGCCTTGAGCCGGTCGCGCGCGGCCACGATGTCATCCACCTCATAGCACACATGGTGCATGCCGCCCGAGGGGTTCTTCTCCAGGAAGGCTGTGATCGGCGAGTTCTCGCCCAACGGTTCCAGCAATTCGATCTTGGTGTTGCCGACATCGACGAACACCACGGTCACGCCATGTTCCGGCAGCGCCTGCGGCGCGCTCAGGCGCGCGCCGAGGGTGTCGCGATAGGCTGCCATTGCCGCGGCCAGATCCGGCACGGCAAGCGCGACATGGTTCAGGCGTCCGAGCATAAAGCGCTCCGCTTTAGGGGAGTAAGGGAGTAGGGCAGTATGGGAGTAGGGAAAACGAGTCTGAACAAATACAAACTGCTTATTCTTCCCTATTCCCCTACTGCCTACTCCCCTATTCCCTTGTTCGTCACCGCGTGACGAACACCGTCACCAGCGGCTTCTTGCCCCAGGCTTCGTTGGCGGCACCGCGCACCGCGCGGCGCACCGCCTCCTGCACCAGGTCGAGGTCTTTTCGGCGCTGACGGGGGATCGAGTCCACGGCGCCGATTGCCGCATCGAGCATCAGGTCCTCCAGCGTCTCGCCGCTGGCGTCCGCCTCGGCGACGCCGATCGCCACCAGGTCGGGATCGCCGGCAAGCTCGTATTTGTCGTCGAGCACGACATTGACGGCGACATGGCCGGCAAAGGACAGCTTGCGCCGGTCGCGGATGCCCATCGCCTGGTCGGTGCCGATCAGCCGGCCGTCCTTGTAGACGCGGCCGAACGGCACCTGGTCGACAATGGTCGCGGCGCCCGGATAGAGCCTCAGCATGTCGCCGTCGCGCACCTGCGCCACCTGGCCGATGCCGGACATCGACATCAGCGACCCTTGCGCCACCAGATGCGCCGCCTCGCCATGCACCGGCACCCCGATCTGCGGCCGCACCCATTCATACATCTTGCGCAATTCGCTGCGGCGCGGATGGCCGGAGACGTGCACCAGCGCATCGCCGTCCTCGATGATCTTCATGCCGAGGTCGATCAGCCGGTTCTTGATCTCGAGGATCGCCTTCTCGTTGCCGGGGATGGTGCGCGAGGAAAACACCACGGTGTCGCCGGCCGTCAGCGACACCGATTTCATCTCGTCGCGCGACAGCTTGGCAAGTGCCGCCAGCGGCTCGCCCTGGCTGCCGGTGCAGATGATGACCAGGTTCTCGCGCGGGATGAAGCCGTAATCCTCCTCGGCGATGAACTCCGGCAGCCCGTCCATGTAGCCGAGCTCGCCAGCGACATCGATGACGCGCTTCAGCGAACGGCCGAGCACCAGGCACTGGCGGCCGGCGTCGCGCGCCGCCCTGGCGATGGAAACGATGCGGCCGACATTGGAGGAGAAGGTGGTGACGGCGACGCGGCCCTTGGCGCTCTGGATGACGCCCTTCAGCCCCTCGCCGACCGCTACTTCCGATGGCGATTCTCCTTCCCGCAGCGCGTTGGTCGAATCGCAGACCAGCGCCAGCACGCCCTTGTCGCCATAGGCGCGGAAGCGCGCCTCGTCGGTCTTCGGCCCGATCGTCGGCTCCGGATCGATCTTCCAGTCGCCGGTATGGATGACGGTGCCAGCCGGCGTGGTGATCGCCAGCGACATCGGCTCGGGAATCGAGTGGGCGACCGGGATGGCCTCGATCTCGAACGGGCCGATGGTGAATTTCTCGCCGGCCCGGTAGATCATCGCCGGCACCTTCGGCGCACCCTGCTCGCCCTGCCGCTTGGCCTCCAGCAGGCCGGCGGTGAACGGCGTCATCCAGACCGGCGCCTTCAGCCTCGGCCAGATGTCGAGCAGCGCGCCGTAATGGTCCTCGTGCGCGTGCGTGATGACGATGCCGCGCAGATTGTCGAGGTTCTCCTCGATGAAGCGCGTGTCGGGCAGGATCAGGTCGACGCCGGGATGCGCGGTGTCGGGAAAGGTGACGCCGACATCGACGACGATCCACTCGCGCGCATCGGCCGGCCCGTAACCGTAAAGGGCGAAGTTCATGCCGATCTCGCCGACGCCGCCGAGCGGCACGAAGACGAGTTCGGCGTTTTCCGCTTTCGCCATGTTCTTTCCTTCCTGGCCCGTCAAACCCGGGCCGACGCGACGGCGCCGAAATGCACGTCGCCGGCGGCGATCGTCACGACAGTTCCCGCATCGTCGCGGATCACGAAACGGCAGTCCTCGTCAATGGTCTCGAACGTGCCGCGCACCACATTACCGTCAACCCTGACAGCAACTTCGCCGCCCAGCCCCGCCGCGCGCGCCAGCCAGCGCCGCCTGATGGCGGCAAGCCCGCGCCCGTCGTCCCACAGCCGGGCATTCTCGTTCCAGGCATCCGACAGCGCCAGAAACAGGGTCTCGGCATCGCAATTCGCGCCAAGCGCGCGCAGCGATGTCGCCGGATACGGCAAATCCTCGGGATATGCCACCACATTGACGCCGATGCCGACCGCCACCGCAAAGCGATCGCCTTCGAGCAGCGCCGATTCCAGCAGGATGCCGGCGAGTTTGGCCCCGGAGGCAAGCACGTCGTTCGGCCATTTCAGCTCGAAGCGGTTCTTGCCCTGGCTTGCGCCGTCAACGCCGATCGCGATCCTGCCTTGCGGCACGACGGCATCGAGCGCATCGGCAAGCGCCAGCCCGGCGACGAAGCCGAGCGTCGCGGCGAGCCGCAATTCGCCGCCGCTGACGATGAGCAATGTCGCGGCCAGGTTGCCCTCGGGCGTCGCCCAGGTCCGGCCCCGCCGGCCGCGCCCGCTTTCCTGCTTTTTGGAAACGACCCACAGCTTGCCCGGATCGCCGGCCCGCGCATGGGCGAGCGCCAGCGCGTTGGTGGAGCCGACCGTATCATGGGCTTCGAGCCGGAACCCTTCCGACGCCGCGGTTGGAGCCAGCCGAAACGCCATCCCGTCAGAAGAAGGTCTTCGCCGCGGCTTCGGCATAGGTGCCGATCGGCCCGCCGATCAGCACGTAGAACAGCACGAAGGCGCCGCTGACGCCAAGCACGAGGCGCAGTTCGCTGGCCATCGGCACGAAGCCGCCGACCGGCTCGTCGAACCACATGATCTTGATGATGCGCAGATAATAGTAGGCGCCCACCACCGAGGCCACCACGCCGATGATCGCCAGCGCGTAGAGGCCTGCGTTGATGGCGGCGAGGAAGACGTACCACTTCCCCCAGAAGCCGGCGAGCGGCGGAATGCCGGCCAGCGAGAACATCAGGATGGTGAGGATCGTCGCCATGATCGGGTTGGTCGAGGCGAGCCCGGCGAGATCGCTGATCTGCTCGACATTGCCCTCCTTGCGCCGCATGGCGAGGATGAAGGCGAAGGTGCCGAGCGTCATGACTAGATAGATCAGCATGTAGATGGCGACGCCGCGCACGCCGGCCTGGCTGTTGGCGGCGAGGCCGACCAGCGCGTAGCCCATGTGACCGATCGAAGAATAGGCCATCAGCCGCTTGATGTTGGTCTGGCCGATGGCCGCGAAGGCGCCGAGCGCCATCGAGGCGATCGAGATGAAGACGATGATCTGCTGCCAGTCCGCGGCGATCGGCTTGAACGCGCCCATGGTGACGCGCACGATCAGCGCCATCGCCGCCATCTTGGGGGCCGCCGCCAGGAAGGCCGTCACCGGGGTCGGCGCGCCCTCATAGACGTCCGGCGTCCACATGTGGAACGGCACCGCCGATATCTTGAAGGCAAGGCCGGCCAGCACGAACACCAGGCCGAAGACGAGGCCGAGCTGGCGCTCGCCGCTGCCGAGCGCTGTCGCGATCTCCTGGAAGCCGGTGTTGCCGGTGTAGCCGTAGATCAGCGAGATGCCGTAGAGCAGCATGCCCGACGACAGCGCGCCGAGCACGAAATATTTGAGGCCCGCCTCGGTCGAGCGGACGCTGTCGCGGTTGATCGCCGCCAGCACGTAGATCGCCAGCGACTGGAGTTCGAGTCCGAGATAGAGTCCGATCATGCCGTTGGCCGAGATCATCAGCATCATGCCGAGCGTGCAGAGCAGGATCAGCACCGGATACTCGAACTTGTCGAAATGCTCCTGCTTGGCGAAGCGCATCGACATGACCAGCGTCACCGCCGAGCCGATCAGCGCCAGCAGCTTCATGAAGCGGGCGAAGGAATCCTGGACGAAAGCGCCGCCGTAAGCCGTGCCCTGCCCACCGGAAGAGGCGACCCAGAAGCCGGCGAGCACCAGTATGGCGACGGCAAGGCCGGTCACCGTCATGGTGGTGTTGGAGCGCGAATAGGCGCCCACCATCAGCAGCGCCAGCGCGCCGATGGCGAGGATCAGCTCCGGCGTCGAGAGCGAAAAGCTGGAGAGAAGGTCCGGCGTCATGGTTCGCAAAACCCCTGGTCAGTTCGCCGCCGCGGTCTGCGCGGAGCCGATGGATGCGGTGACATTGGTGACGAGCGCCTTGACCGATGCGGCCGTGGCGTCGAAGACGGGCGCGGGATAGACGCCGAAGAAGATGACCAGCACCACCAGCGGGTAGATGATCGCCTTCTCGCGCGTCGACAGGTCCAGCAGGCCCTTCAGGCTGTCCTTGGTCAGCGAACCAAAGATCACCCGGCGGTAGAGCCAGAGCGCGTAGGCCGCCGACAGGATGACGCCGGTGGCGGCGAAGAACGCCACCCAGGTGTTGACCCGGAACACACCAAGCATGGTCAGGAATTCGCCGACGAAGCCGCTGGTGCCGGGCAGGCCGACATTGGCCATGGTGAAGACCATGAACACGGTGGCATATTTCGGCATGTTGTTGACCAGCCCGCCATAGGCGTCGATCTCGCGCGTGTGCATGCGGTCGTAGATGACGCCGACGCACAGGAACAGCGCGCCGGAGACGAGGCCGTGGCTGAGCATCTGGAAGATCGCGCCCTGCACGCCTTCCTGGTTCATGGCGAAGATGCCCATGGTGACGAAGCCCATATGGGCGACCGACGAATAGGCGATCAGCTTCTTCATGTCCTCCTGCATCAGCGCCACCAGCGAGGTGTAGATGATGGCGACGACCGAGAGCGTGAATACCAACGGCGCGAACATTTCCGACGCCAGCGGGAACATCGGCAGCGAGAAGCGCAGGAAGCCGTACCCGCCCATCTTCAGGAGGATCGCGGCCAGGATCACCGAGCCCGCCGTCGGCGCCTCGACGTGCGCGTCCGGCAGCCAGGTGTGCACCGGCCACATCGGCATCTTCACCGCGAAGGAGGCGAAGAAGGCGAGCCACAGCCAGGTCTGCATGTTGGCCGGGAAGTTGTGCGTCAAAAGCGTCGTGATGTCGGTGGTGCCGGACTGGTAGAACATCGCCATGATGGCGAGCAGCATCAGCACCGAACCGGCGAGCGTGTAGAGGAAGAACTTGAACGAGGCGTAGACGCGCCGCTTGCCGCCCCAGACGCCGATGATGATGAACATCGGGATCAGGCCGGCCTCGAAGAAGACGTAGAACAGCACGATGTCGAGCGCGCAGAAGACGCCGATCATCAGCGTTTCCAGGAGCAGGAAGGCGATCATGTAGGCCTTGACCCGCTTCTCGATCGCTTCCCACGACGCCAGGATGCAGAGCGGCATCAGGAAGGTGGTGAGGATGACGAACAGCATCGAGATGCCGTCGACGCCCATGTGGTAGGAAATGCCCGAATCCAGCCAGGCGGCCTTCTCGACGAACTGGAAGCCGGCCTGCGAATTGTCAAAACCCTTCCAGATGAACAGCGAGATGACGAAGGTGATGCTCGTCGTCCACAGCGCGATGGCGCGGATGTTGCGGCGCGCGTTTTCGCTGTCGTCGTTGATGAACAGGATGAGCAGCACCCCCACCAGCGGCAGGAAGGTGACCAGCGAGAGGATTGGCCAGGCGGTCATCAGAGCATCATCCAGGTGACGAGTGCGGCAACGCCGATCAGCATGGCGAAGGCGTAGTGGTAGAGGTAGCCGGTCTGCAGCTTGACGACGCGGTTGGTGACATCGACGACGCGCGCCGAGACCCCGTCAGGCCCGAGCCCGTCGATAATGGCGCCGTCGCCGGTCTTCCACAGGAACCTGCCGAGGCGCTTCGCCGGCCGCACGAACAGGACGTCGTAGAGCTCGTCGAAATACCACTTGTTGAGCAGGAAGGCGTAGAGCAGGCGATGGTTGGCGGCGACGCTGGCGGGCAATTCCGGCGAGCGGATGTAGAACTTCCAGGCAACCGCGAAGCCGATGACCATGGCGATGAACGGCGCCAGTTCGACCCACAGCGGCAGTTCGTGGATCTCGTGCAGGATGTGGTTGTCCGGCAGCGTGAACAGCGATGCCTTCCAGAACTCGGCATAACCCTCGCCGATGAAGGCGCCGTGGAAGATGATGCCGGCAAACAGCGCGCCCGCGGCCAGGATGAACAGCGGCACCAGCATCACCGGTGGCGATTCATGGACATGGTGCATGACCTCGTGGCTGGCGCGCGGCTGGCCGTGGAAGGTCATGAAAATCAGCCGCCAAGAGTAGAATGAGGTGAAGGCCGCGGCAACGACCAGCAGCACGAAGGCGGTGCCGGCAAACAGATTGTGGCTGGCGAAGGCGCTCTCGATGATGGCGTCCTTGGAGAAGAAGCCGGCGGTGCCGATGACCGTCACCGGGATGCCGACGCCGGTCAGCGCCAGCGTGCCGATCACCATCATCCAGTAGGTCTTCGGAATGAGCGTCCTCAGGCCGCCCATGTTGCGCATGTCCTGCTCGTCGGAGACGGCGTGGATCACCGAGCCCGAGCCGAGGAACAGCAGCGCTTTGAAGAAGGCGTGCGTGAACAGATGGAAGATCGCCGCGCCATAGGCGCCGACGCCGAGCGCCACGAACATGTAGCCGAGCTGCGAGCAGGTCGAATAGGCGATGACACGCTTGATGTCGTTCTGGACCAGGCCGACCGTGGCCGCGAAGAAGGCGGTGAAGGCGCCGATGAAGGTGACGACCGTCAGCGCCGAATGCGACAGCTCGAACAGCGGCGACAGCCGGGCCAGCATGAACACGCCTGCCGTCACCATGGTGGCGGCATGGATCAGCGCCGAGACCGGCGTCGGGCCTTCCATGGCGTCGGGCAGCCAGGTGTGCAGCGGCACCTGCGCCGACTTGCCCATCGCGCCCATGAAGAGGAGCAGGCAGACCACGGTCATCGCCGAGTGCTTGTCGAGCGCATAGCCAAGGAAGGTGAGCACGGCGGCGCCGTGCTCGGCGCCCTCCGCCGGAACGAAGCTCGCCGCATTGGCGAAGATGGTGCCGAGATTGACCGAGCCGAACAGCACGAAGACGCCGAAGATGCCGAGAGCGAAGCCGAAATCGCCGACGCGGTTGACGACGAAGGCCTTGATCGCCGCGGCATTGGCCGACGGCTTCTTGTACCAGAAGCCGATCAGCAGGTAGGAGGCGAGACCGACGCCTTCCCAGCCGAAGAACATCTGCACCAGATTGTCGGCCGTCACCAGCATCAGCATGGCGAAGGTGAACAGCGACAGATAGGCAAAGAAGCGCGGCCGGTTCGGATCGTGGTGCATGTAGCCGATCGAGTAGATGTGGACCAGCGCCGACACGGTGTTGACGACGACCAGCATCACCACCGTCAGCGTGTCGATCCTGAGCGCCCAGGACGCGTCGAGCCCGCCCGACTGGATCCAGCGCAGCACCGGTACGGTGAACACCTCGCCTTCGCCGAAGCCGACCGAGAAAAAGGCGATCCACGACAGCACGGCCGAAATCACCAGGAAGCCGGAGGTGATGTATTCGGACGCCTTGGCGCCGAGCGACGTGCCGAACAGGCCGACGATCAGGAAGCCGAGCAGCGGAAGGAAGACGATCGCTTGATACATGACTGTCCCGTCAACCCTTCATCATGTTGACGTCTTCGACCGCGATCGAGCCGCGGTTGCGGAAGAAGACGACGAGAATGGCAAGACCGATCGCGGCCTCCGCAGCGGCGACCGTCAGCACGAACAGCGCGAACACCTGTCCGACGAGATCGCCGAGCGCCGCCGAGAAGGCGACGAAATTGATGTTGACCGCCAGCAGGATCAGCTCGACCGACATCAGGATGACGATGACGTTCTTGCGGTTCAGGAAGATTCCGAACACGCCGAGCGTGAACAGGATCGCCGATACGGTGAGGTAGTGCGCGATGCCGACGACCATCTCAGATGCCCTCGCCCGATTTGACCTTGCGGATTTCCATGCCCGTCGCCGGCGTGCGGCCGACCTGGGCTG
>NZ_RZOS01000739.1:0-1796 GCF_004022605.1 Mesorhizobium sp. M4B.F.Ca.ET.089.01.1.1 | reverse complement strand
GCCTGCACCTCGAACCCTGAAAGGCAGTCGGCGGCGAGACGCTGGCGACGGCTGGCATCCTCGCGCTTGGCTGCGACGAGTTCGCCGACAACGCCGTCGGCGATCAGCCGCTGCGCGGCGTTGAAGGCGAAGCCCCCTGCCCCCCAGCCGCCGGAACGGATGCAAGCCATGACGCTTTCCCTGAGCCGCGGCGGCGCACTGACGAAGCCCAGCGTCAGCCCCGGCGCGACGCGCTTCGACAGGCTGTCCAGCACCACGCAATGGTCAGGCGCCAGCGCCGCCAGCGGCGCCTCGTCGGCGAGGAAGCCGTAGACCGCGTCCTCGATCATCACCAGGTCGAGGCTTTCCGCGAGTCGGGCCAGGTCTTCGCAGCGAGCGGCGGGCATGGTGATGCCGAGCGGGTTGTGCAGCACGGGCTGCACGTACAGCGCGGACAGCCGCGCCTCGCGATGCGCCTTCTCGACGGCGTCCGGGCGCACCCCGTTCTCATCCATGGCGAGCGGCACCAGATTGACGCCGAGCCGCGCCGCGATGCCCTTGACCAGCGGATAGGTCACCGCCTCGACGCCGCAGCGCGCACCGGTCGGAACCAGGGTGGCGATCGCGGTGGCGATCGCTTGACGGCCGCCGCCAGTGAAGGCGAGCCCATCGGGCCGGGGCGACCAGCCGCCGCGGGCGAGGAAACGGGCGCTTAGCTCTCGCGCCGCCGGCGTGCCGCCGCTGGTCGCCGGCCTCAGTGCAATCTGCATTGCGTCCGTATCGCCAAGTCCGGCAAGGCTCTGCGACATCAGTTGCGCCTGCCCCGGTAGAATTGGGAAATTGAACTCCAGGTCGATGCGCGGATCGCCGGGATCCGTGGTCGCCGCGGCACCCCGGCGCGATTGCCCCGACACATAGGTGCCGCGACCGACCTCACCGACGACCAGGCCGCGCCTCAATAGCTCGGCATAGACACGTGTCGCGGTCGATGCCGCGATGCCGCGCTGGTAGGCGAAGCTGCGCTGCGGCGGCAGCCGCTCGCCGGGCCTCAGGCGGCCCTCTGCGATCTCCAGGGCGACGTCATCCGCGAGCTTCAGGTATTCGTTTGCCGACATAATTGCACCGAGAGCAATGTTTCGATTGCGCCGAGGCAATTAGCATGCGATTTCCTCGGTCGCAAGGCAAACATTGCACCGAGGTCGAGCCAGCTCGAGGACAGGTGCAGCCGAAAAAACCCGGATGAACCGGCCGCGGCAGCGGCCAATCAGCGTCGTGCTAGCGCACGCGCAACCCCCGCGCTCGCCCGAATGGCGGCGCCGACAGCAAAGGAGACAGACATGACCTCGATCCTTCAGGCCACCACCAATCACCATCCGCAGCACCGGCTCGCGCACTCGATGCGGCATGGCTTCGGTGCAATCCGTAAGGAGATGCGAGCGCGCAAGGCAATGCGCGCGCTGCGGCAACTCGACGATCACCTGCTGACCGATATCGGTCTGGCGCGCGGCGAGATCGCGTTCGCCGTGCGCAAGGGCCGCTAGGCGGCGCGCGTTCGACCAACCCGTTCGAGGACCCCACGAGGTCGCCATGATCACCTTGCTTTTTGCCGCCGAGCTTGCCGCCGCCGTGCTCGCCACGTCGTTTATTTCCGGCATCTTCGGCATGGCCGGCGGCATGATCCTGATCGTGGTGCTGATGGCGATCATGCCGTTGACGGTGGCGATGGTGCTGCACGGCCTCACCCAGCTCACCGCCAACAGCTGGCGGGCCTGGCTCTGGTGGAGCGCGATCCGGTGGCGCATCGCTGCCTTCTATGC
>NZ_RZOS01000738.1:0-1801 GCF_004022605.1 Mesorhizobium sp. M4B.F.Ca.ET.089.01.1.1 | reverse complement strand
ACCTTAGCCATCGCCATGACGATCTGGCGATCCAGCCTATGTTGGCGGGAAAGATCGAGACGATCCTGTTGAAGCTTCGATGTTGCGGGCAGCGCTTCGAGGCTGGCGAGCGCATCCGTCTGGCGGTTGCCACCTCCCATTGGCCCATCGTCTTCCCGATGGCTGAGAAAGCAACCTTGTCGATCCATTGCGGGGCAAGCCGGCTCATCCTACCAGTGCGCGAGGCACAGCCGCTCGATACCAAGCTGGCCGCCTTCCCTGGTCCGGAAAGCGCACGACCAATGGAGCAGAAGGTGCTCGTCGAGGCCGAACCCTTCCAACGGTCTGTCTGGACGGATCACATCACAGGGCTCACGGTTCATCAGGTCCTCATCGATGCCGGCACGATTCTGCAGCCGCATACCGGCATCACCCAATCGGCGCGAAATGTCGACCGCTTCAGCATCAATCCGGACGACCCGAACTCAGCCGAGGGCACCTGTACCTGGGAAAACACTTTCTCGCGCGATAATTGGAAGGCCAGAATCGCTGTGAGCGCCACGGTCCGGGCCCTTCGCCATGTCTGGCGGATGGAGACCTACTTGATCGCCCATGACGGCGACGAGGTGGTGGTCGAGCGCAGCGAGGTGAAGGAGTACCCGCGAGACCTTAACTAACACCGACCGCACCGGACGAGTCCGGTCGGTGGGGACAGTTTGGCCGGAGCTGTTCAGCTTTTCAGGTAATCGCCGAAGCGCCAACGCCTATTCTTTAGCAATTCCCGATGGAAAGCCGCTATACACTTCTCCTGAAGTGCTTCAGGCTGGCGTCGGCGCGTTCTCGCGGATGAGCCTCTGCTTCTTTAACTCGACCCAGAACTCCGCCGGAGTGGGGCGGCGTTGTCGTCAACAGGTTTCGACGGGCGCGTGCCCGGAATGTTGGCGGACGCGCCAGCACGAACTAAAACGCTGCCACCTTCAGCGGCTCTCTGGTGCGAGGACAATGTGGTCGACCACCTCTTCAGATTGCCCGGCAAGGTTCTCCAGCTTCTGAATGAAGCCGCCGACGATATCCGCACCCGCCGTACGGTCGAGCAGAACCCGGTCTGCGGGGCGAGCCGACAGGTCGTCGGCGGTGACCTCCGGTGGAATCGGGCAAATGTAGCGTCGCCCGCCGGTACGCTCTTTCAATTCTGCTTTGGCACGGGCAATGACATCGGGATTCCGCAGGCAATCGGCCGCCGTGGTGGCCATGGCCTTCGCCGCGAGCACCATCCCTTTATGGGCTGCGGGCAGATTCCCTTGCGTGACGAGCTGCCAAGTGTGGAACGGTGTACCGATAGCAAAGCAGGCCGTGTTGCACTGAACCGTGGGCACGATCCAGCTCACGTCGCCCACATCTGTGCTGCCCATCATTACTTCCTCGCGCGTGGGAATAGGAAGCAGCCCGTCGTGCAGCACCTTGGTCGCTAGCGAAGGATCGTAAAGCGCAACGCTTGATTCGATCTCCTCCTTCGTGAGCGTGTTCTTCTGCAGTTGTTCAGCGAAGGCATAATCCGTCTCGTCGAAGCCTGGGCCGCCGACGCGCTTCATGTTCTCGTACATGAGTTCCTGCAACACCTTGTTAAGTAGAACGTTCGAGTTTGCATCCATGATCTGCACCTTAACGGCGGTTTCCGTCATCAGCGCCGCGCCTTCGGCGATCCTCTTCACGCGCTCGAACAGGCGCTCCGCCTCCGGAAAATGCGGCGAGCGCACTAGATAGAGCGATTCCGCGTATGCCTGCACGACGTTCGGCGCATTGCCGCCCGTGCAGGTAATGG
>NZ_RZOS01000737.1:0-1805 GCF_004022605.1 Mesorhizobium sp. M4B.F.Ca.ET.089.01.1.1 | reverse complement strand
GCCGGAGTGGGACAGCAGCGCGCGGCGGGTGATCTTGGACGTGGCGGCTACTCCTTTCGATTAGCGGCTGTGAATCTCGCGTCGCAGGAAACTATAACACGAGGGTTCGCGCATTGATGTCAGGATGATGAGCATTGTCGCTTTCCGATGGTGCCATTCGGCCGAGTCCCTCGGCGAGTCCCGCGGCCTCGGTCATAACCGGGCTTCCGGTTAGATACTCGACGAGCCAAGGGTCGAGAATTGTCTCGCCCGGCCCCCAGCGCCCTATTTGTCATGCGATACCTGGCAGGAGGGTATTGGAACGCTTCTGCCCACCTGCAAAAATAGCTGAAAGAGCTTATTTTTCGATTTCCAGGCCTGATCGCTTGCAAGGTGCGTCACCTCAGTCATTCGGGGCTTGATGCGCTCGGCAGCAGCTTGCGCTGAGCACGAGGTAGCTGGTGCGGAAGTCTAACTGATGCAAAGGTGGTCGATGATTTGCGCGACAACGGGGATCGACTTGCCGTCTCTAGTCATCGACAGCAGCATGCTGCAATCGCAGGAATTGCGGTCCTATCTTCAGGAGAGCCCGCACAATTTTGCGGTGCTCACTGACTATGCCTGGATCGAGATCTACAAGCAGCAAACGGTGGAAGCCATCAAACACGGCCTGTCCGTCGTAGGCGACTTCCCTGATCAACTGATCCTGCTGCGGGCCAACGGCGAGATAATCCAGCTCGACCCGACGGTGCCGGACCTGTGTGAGCGTATGCAGTTCAAGGGAATAGCCGACGACATTCGTGAGATGGCCGCCATATTCAGAAGCGCCACAGTCGATGATGCAGCCATCTTGAAGCAACTTCACGGTCACTGGAATTTCGCGAACGGCCTGCTTCCGGAGCTGATTGAGGGCGCAGTCGAAATAGCGGCATCTCTGCCCGAGATGGAAGAGCAGATGTTCACCAAGTCCGAAATCCGCATCATCAGGACAAGCAGGCGATATCCGGCCGCGATGATGGAAACCATCTATGGCGCCGCCGTGCAGATATGGGAGACTCTCGCACAGGGCTACCGCCTGCCATGGCAGGACCTCGGAGACAGCCGGGTCGCTCGAACCTATCTCTTTCGATATGCGCTCGGGCTCGTCATTCATCTGCTTTGGTGGATCAGCAGCGGCAGCCAGCCGATCAAGCGGATGGACAGGATGAGCAACGACATGATCGACCTGAGCTTCTGCGTCTATGCCTCTTACTTCGATGGCTTCATGACGGCCGATGAGAAAGCGCGTTGGATCCATGCAAACTTGGTCGCTGCCTTGGAAGCCATATCGCACATGGATGCCGCTGCCTGATCGATTCATCTGGGTTGCGGCATCGTTCAGTCACTTCTGCGTTCGCGCGCAGGCGGCTAGTTCCGTGGCAGCTTGTGGATTTCAATTCGCACGGGCCCGCCGCGATCGCAGCTCATGCAAAAGAGCACTCTTTCGACCGTGCTCAACAGCGCGCCTTTGCCGTACCGTCTGATGAGGCCAGCCGCTTTGACCTGAGCGTGATGGCTGCAGTTTCTGCACCACGCCCGGAGCGTGTGCCATTCCCGCAGGTCGCCGAGCGAAACGTCCAGGCCCGCGTGCACGCTGCCGTCGACGATCGTCCGGGGCTCGACGGGTATGTCGCCGGGCGTCAGTAGCTTCTCCATCACATGGCGGCTGTTGTAGTGGATCAGAAGCCTGGCCGCCTCCGTATTTCGCCCGTCACGCCGTCTGGCTGACCGAAATCGGGGGAGCGGCTGATCGTCTCCAGGAGCTCCTTTTCCTCGCGGTCCCAGAC
>NZ_RZOS01000736.1:0-1805 GCF_004022605.1 Mesorhizobium sp. M4B.F.Ca.ET.089.01.1.1 | reverse complement strand
GCAGGAAAGTGGCCGACAAGACCATCGCGTCCAGCTCGCCCGAGGAGGTAACCGGTCTGATCACCGGCGCCATCGAGCAGGTCGCATGAGCACGGCAACCCTGGAATTTACGGTGCTGGCGCGGCCCGGCAGGAAAGGTCGATAATGGCTGTCACCCTTGACCAGACGATCGCGCAGAAGCAGCACACCTTCATGTCGCGGCTGCTTGGCAGCCAGACTTTTTGGGTGGTGATCGCGGTGATCCTCGCCTGCCTGTTCCTGTCCTTCGCCACCGACGCCTTCGCCACGCAGAAGAACCTCTACAACATCACCCGCAACATCACCTTCGTCGCCATCGTCGCGCTCGGCATGACCTTCGTCATCATCACCGGCGGCATCGACCTGTCGGTCGGCTCGGTGCTTTGCCTGTGCTCGATGGTGCTGGCCGTCACAATGCATGCCGGCTACGGCATCGAAGTCGGCATCCTCGCCACCATCCTGACAGCGCTCGTCATCGGCGCTTTCAACGGCATTCTGATCGCGTATCTCGGCTTTCCGCCGTTCGTGGTGACGCTCGGCATGCTGTCCATCGCGCGCAGCCTCGCCATGGTCGCCTCCAACAACACGGTCGTCTTCCAGTTCGGTCCGGACCACGACAAGCTGCTGGCGCTGGGCGGCGGCGCCTGGGTGTTCGGCATCGCCAATCCGGTGCTCTACATGATCCTTCTGGCGCTGATCACCGGCTTCACGCTGCGCTGGACCAAGTTCGGCCGGCACATCTTGGCCATCGGCGGCAACGAGCACGCGGCGACGCTGACCGGTGTTCCCGTCAAGCAGATCAAGGTCGCGGTCTACATGATCTCGGCGCTCTCCGCCGGCATTGCCGGCATCATCGAGACCGGCTGGCTGGGCGCCGTCACCACCAACATCGGCACCGGCATGGAATTGCAGGTGATTGCCGCCACCGTCATCGGCGGCGCCAACCTCGCGGGCGGCGTCGGCACCGCCTTCGGCGCCATTGTCGGTGCGGCGCTGATCGAGGTGATCCGCAACAGCCTCGGCCTGCTCGGCATCAACGCCTTCTGGCAAGGCACCTTCATCGGCGGCGCCATCCTGCTCGCAGTGCTGTTCGACCGTATCCGCAACTTCCGGCGCAGCGACTAGGCCGGACCGGATCCGGCTCCTATCGCTCAGTCTGAAAATCCGCCCGTGCGGCGCAAGGCGCCTGTGAGGCCTGGCGCACGCGCCTTGACGAGCGCCCGACGCCCGCCGCACAATCGCTGGGCGGGCGAAGGGAGGCCAGTCGCCCGCGGGAGGATATACCCATGACGGAAGCGATCAGGCTCTACTGGGGCCGGTTCGGACATGTTTCTGTCCTGAATGTCGCCAACGACTTCGTCACCCATGCCCATGTCGAGGCGCATCTGATCATCTGGCTGGACGGCACGGCCGGCGAGATGACCATCGGCCGCGAGACGGTGCGGCTCGGACCAGACACCGCCGCCGGCATCAACTCCTTCCAGCCGCACAGCCATGCCTTGTCGCACGATGGCAGGCCGGGCCTGTTCCTCGCCTTTTACATCGATCCCGACTGGGCTCGCCGGCGCCGTGACCTGCCCTCGTCGGCGCCGCTGTTCGCGCAGGCGGCGATCACGCTGGAGCCGTGGCTGCACCAGGCGGCGGCGCACCTGCTCGATCATCTCAGCGACAATGAGAGCATCGACGACATCGCCAATTACGAGATCGAGCGCTTCATCGACAGCGTGCTCGACGCCGCCGACGCCTCGGCGCCGCATGTGGCGCGCGGCCGCGTCAACACCATGCAG
>NZ_RZOS01000735.1:0-1807 GCF_004022605.1 Mesorhizobium sp. M4B.F.Ca.ET.089.01.1.1 | reverse complement strand
GTTTGCGGCTCAATTGCAGTCGAGGCCAGAGTTCTTCGAGGCGTTTGCCGATGTCGTCGTCGTGTACGAAGGTGAAACGGCCCTTGAAGGCATTTTGGATGCGCGAGCTGCGGGTGAGGATCTGAGCGAAATTCCGAATTTGCTCTATCTCGACAGTGGTCGAGTGAAAGCGACTGTCACGCATGTTGAGAACGTCGGCCTACTACCGACACCCGATTTCGAAGGATTGCCGCTTTCGAGCTACCTTACGCCTGTCCCCGTACTTCCAATCCTCACCGGCAAGGGATGCTACTTCAACAGGTGCAAATTCTGCGACATTCCCTATATCAACCACGTTAGTCGCAAAGCTTATCGCATTCGGCCCGTTGAAAAGATCGCGGAGGATGTGCGCACGCTTTCGGCCTGGTTTGACGCGCGCCACTTTGTCATTACCGACGAGGCGCTGTCGCCGCGACTGCTGATGTCGCTTTCAGATGCGCTGCGCCCGGAAAGCGGTTCCTTCAACTTCACCGGCTATGCCCGATTAGAAGATGGTTTCAATGAGGAGGCCTGTAGGAAGGTCGCGGCGATGGGGATGCGCAAGCTGTTCTTCGGACTGGAGTCGGCCTCTCAAACGACCGTCGACCACATGTCGAAGGGGATAAACATAGCCGCCGTGCCCCGGATCCTGCGAGACTGTCGAGCCGCTGCCTTGGACTTCCATATCTTCTCTATTGTTGGATTCCCCGAGGAGACAGAGGAGGTGGCGCGCCAGACTTTCAACTTCTTCATGGACAACGCGGAGGTTATCGGTTCTGCCGGAAGCAGCTTCGACATCCATCCCTTTGGTCTCGAACTAAGGACACCATATTTCGAGGAGCGAGAGGCCGTCGGCGCAGTGGTTCCCATCGCAGCGCTGGAGCGTGATTTCGTCATCGGACTGCGGCCGGAAGAGTGGCGCAATGTCCGTGGGATCAGCCCGGATCGGGTGGCGCACCTCATCGATGAGGATTTCCTACCTGCGCTGCGTCGCCGATATCGCGACTATCACGCCCGACGCTCGCCGCTGTTCCCCAGTACCGAAGAGTATTCTGTCCTTTACGGGGAGCACTACGCCGGTCGGGCATTCCCGTACCGCACCTCTGTTCCCTTGGAAGAAACCGCACGATTCAGTTTTCATTGGAACAAGAGCTGGCCGCTATTCCGGACCGAGGCAGGGGACTACCGAGCGGTTGCAACTAATTTTGAGATCCCGATAGACTCAAGACTGTTCGAGCTCATCACAATACCGCACGAACGAACTTGGGGAGAGTGCCTGACTATCGATGCAGGCGTGCGGTCGCCAGACGTCTTGAGATCTGTGCTCGATTTTTTGATCGAGATCGGTCTGATTTTTGTAATGTTGGCCGACGAAGCGCCAACGGCCGAAGTCTTCTACCAACCAAATATCACTCGGAACTTGGGGGCAGCGCAGTGACTTCAAAGATCGATTTTCAGGTGTTCTTACCGCAGGCGGCAATGCAACTCGCGGGCTGGGATGCAGCCTTCCCGCCGGGGCAACGCGAACTCTTGGCCAAACCCGAAATCATCAGAAAGGTAGTGAAGAACTCGTATGTCGACGGATACTGGAGAATACGGCGGACGACCCCATTGATCCTTGCGGCAATCGGTGCGTTCGACGAGGCGGGCGATCGAGAAAGCGTGATGTTTTGGAGCGAACATCTTTCCGAGGAGGGCGGTCATGATTTGGTGATGTACGACGATCTCGAGAGCATGTTCGGCGGCCCTGACGCAGTCCGAAATATTCTACAACAGCGCCCCATCTTGC
>NZ_RZOS01000734.1:0-1809 GCF_004022605.1 Mesorhizobium sp. M4B.F.Ca.ET.089.01.1.1 | reverse complement strand
GGGCGGACTTCTGTGAACTTGCGACAAGAAGCGTCGGCCGGACAATTTGCAGCGGGGGCGTTTCTTCCGCCATGGCGCCAATGCCGAAGTGGTGCGCCAGTGATTCAGACCAACATGGGACCGTCATAGGTGCTCGGTGTGTGGAGCCTCGGGTGCAGGGTTGGCATCGAGAGTTGAGACCGCAGAAGAGCGCGACGACAAGGTTTCAGACAGTTCCAGGGGCATTAGATGCGGATCGACAACGTATCACCGGGAAGTGGATCGGCGGTGAGCCTGTGCGGGTGCGACGGCGTGATAACGCCGGGTTGCTCGCGTCGGCCGTACATCCGCCCCTCGCTTCGGGACCCCAGGCGGACTCGTTCGAGAGGATGCAAGTAGCCTCCCTTCGCTTCGGCGGGTCCTAACGGAACTGCTGGCCGACCATACGAAGGGCGCTGGTCGAACATCACGATGCAACGATACTGGAGGGAAGGTTCAACATGCGGCTGCACACCATTTGGCCGCTGCGCTGCGGATTGTGCGCCCTACCGGGCGTACGAAGGGGAGGGGCAACGCGGGTCGGCTCGGTCAAGCACAATGCGATAGCCGGCCGCCGGTTCGAGAGCTGGGCGCCATTCGAAGCGGATCTGGACCGGTGGACGCGCGGGTTGCCGATCGGCGTGCGCATAGCGCCTGACCGGAATGAGCGGGAGTCGATCCTGATCACCGGATGGGGCAGTGCGTTTGGCGGGCCTGTGGTGGCAACGTCGATCCTTCATCGCTTGCTCAATTGTTCCATAGTGATCCCATCCGCAGTGACAGCTACCGGCTTCGTGAAAGCGTTGTTCCGGCCGATTGCAAAAGCCCGGAACGACGCTCGACACCAATTAAACTGCAAACCAATGAGAGGGTGACCGTGAAAGGACAAGAGGAGGCGCCCTTCATCCTCGACGGACGTCCCTTCTCCTATGCTGGGCGAAGGGTACTGAATGTTCAAGTCAAGAGGGAACTCAAAATGAAGAGTGCGTTAAGTTTGGTTGTGCCGTCTCCCTGTTGCTTTGACCCGGTTCGCTCCCCGCTGACACAGCAGTTCAGAGCGGGGCGCAACTCGCAATTTCCAAACCGATTGGAAGGTCAGTTCAGAGTGGCCGTAAAAAACGTCAGCCGAGGACGACACCAATGAACGGCGCCGAGTTGCTTGTATCTGCACTTGAGAACGAGAACGTTCGGCAAATCTTCGGGGTTCCCGGGGAAGAGAATCTCGACCTTGTTGAAGCACTACGGCATTCCTCGATCAAACTGGTGGTGACGCGTCACGAACAGGCGGCATCGTTCATGGCGGCTACGCATGGGCGGCTTACTGGAAAGCCCGGAGTCTGTCTGGCTACGCTCGGTCCCGGCGCGCTGAACCTCACGACGGGCGCAGCCTACGCCCTGCTCGGCGCGATGCCCATGATCATGATCACCGGACAGAAGTGCATACGGGGCCGGACCCAGGCGCGGTTCCAGATTGTGGACATGGTCTCGACCATGACGCCGCTGACCAAGATGGCGCGTCAGATTGTCGACCCAGCGACAATTCCGACCATTGTGAGCGAAGCGTTTCGGGTAGCGCAACAGGAGCGGCCAGGGCCGGTCCATCTCGAACTCCCGGAAGATGTTGCAGCCGAGAAACTGCCCGTGGTTCCGCCGATGGTGGCGCCCCATCCTATCAACCCGCCCGTTGCGGCCAAGGAGGCGTTGGACCGTGCGGCAGAGCACATCCTTAAGGCCGAGCGGCCGCTGATGATGCTAGGTGCAGCCGCAAACAGACCGCGCCTTGCTGCGGAG
>NZ_RZOS01000733.1:0-1810 GCF_004022605.1 Mesorhizobium sp. M4B.F.Ca.ET.089.01.1.1 | reverse complement strand
ATGGTGGTCCGGTTGACGTGCTTGAAATAGCTGTCGCCGGTCGTCTCGAACCACTCGGACATGTCGATATTGAGTGCTCGGCCTAGCTGGTTGGCCTGCTCAATGCCCTTCTTGCGGTCGGTGAACTTCTTCTCCACCGCGTTCACCGAATGAGCGGCACCAAAGGCCAGCAGAGTAAGCAGCGTGTCCTGCGGCTGCTCTAGCAGCCAGTCGAACAGATCGGCGGGATTGCCCGGCAGGTGATGGCCGTAGTTTTCGGACAGGTCATTGAACGCCGCAAGGCCCTTGCAGCTTTCGGCGTCCTTCATCGAAGGCTTTAACCGCTCATGGGTGATCGACAGTTGAAGCGCGCTTTGCTCTGAATTGTATGGATAAGCCACTTGCAACAGCATGGCATGCACCACGGCGACAAGGGCAACGTCAGGATTGTTCGCCAGTTCAATGCGCAGCGCTGCGGTTTTGTGGGCCGTCAGGTCCTCTATCAGAGCCGCCGAATGCGTGACGGTCGGAATTGCGGGCTTTGCTTCGCCTGCGATACTCGGCAAGCCCTCGTCGGCCTCGCCCTCGTCTGTTACCTCGGCATCGTCCGGCTTCACAAAACCGCGCTCGATAGAAAGCCTGCCGTAATAGTCGAGCATGACGAAAGCGCCGCCGCTCGCCAGTGCCTCGGGGCTATACGCTTCCGTGTGGGCGGTCAGGGCGTCAATCCGCTTTTCGACTTCCTCAAGCTTTGCCTCGGCCTCGTCATCTGCGGCACCGCTCTCGATCAGTTCGGCCAGCTCGTCATATTCTGCCTGCGCGGCGTCGAGCACTGCCTGATCTTCCTCGGAAAGGTTCACGTCTTCGGGATAGTGGCGCTCCATGCTGTGAAGCCCTTCCGGCATGGAAGTGCGGCACTCCACCCATTTCCAGCCTTCGGCGCGTACCGCCTCGGCCCCCGCCTCAAGCTTTTCGGCAACCAGCTTTTCCAGCAGCACCGTATCGGTGACATAACCGGCGTTGCGTTCATCGAACAGGTCGCGCTTGACCGCACCGCCCGCCGCTTCATAGGCCGCCAGCCCGCCGATGAACTGGACACGCTTGTCTGTCGCGGCAACCAATTCCTCGGTGAGCGCGCACCGGATGGAAAACGCATCACGGTTCCAAGAGGGCAGGGCACTCCATATCTCAACCTGCCGCTGGTGATCGTCGCTGACGGTGAAGGCCGACAACTGCGCAAAACTCATGTCCTCGTCGCGGAACATCTGCAACAGCACCGGCGACACGCGCGCCAAGGCCAGCCGCTTGCGCACGATGGTTTCGGTTGTCCCGAAACGAGTGGCGATATCAGCGATTGCTTTGCCCTCTTGGGCAAGGGCGTTGAATGCCTCGAACTGGTCAGCCGGGTGCATGGCCTCATGCAGATTCTCGGTCAAGCTTATCGCCGTAGCGTCCGCGGCCTCACGCTGCTTACATTCAACGGGGAAGTCCTTCGCGATCTCGCCCGCCTCGGCAAGAAGGAGGAGTGCGGCGCGTCGGCGGCCGCCAGCCGTCACGAAATAGCGGCCCTTCTTGTCGCCCTTCCTGACGATGAGGTTCTGCAACAGCCTGTAACCGTCGGCTCGGATGGTCGCGGCCAGTTCCTTGATGCCCTCGGCGCTATAGGTTTTACGGACGTTCTTCGGGTCCACGTCCAGCTTGTTCAAGGGGATGGTGATGGTCTCGGTCATGATATTTCTCCTGATTTCCCTTTTTCCCGCGAAGCGGTTTCCTGCCCGAAGGGGCAGGAGCCCCGCTCCTGCTCCCGAGCTCGTGCGGAACAGCGGGGGAG
>NZ_RZOS01000732.1:0-1816 GCF_004022605.1 Mesorhizobium sp. M4B.F.Ca.ET.089.01.1.1 | reverse complement strand
CGCCTATCTCGAAAACGTCTCGGAAGGCCCCGACGCCGACCGCGCCTTCGAGCGCCTGGCGCGTGAAGGCTGCAAGCTGATCTTCGGCACCTCCTTCGGCTTCATGGATGCCGAGGTGAAGGTGGCCAAGAAGTTCCCGAAGGTGATGTTCGAGCACGCCACCGGCTACAAAACCGGCGACAACCTCGGCATCTACAATGCGCGCTTCTATGAAGGCCGCTACGTGCTCGGCCAGATCGCCGCCAAGGAATCGAAGGCCGGCGTCGCCGGTTACATCGTCTCCTTCCCGATCCCCGAAGTGGTGATGGGCATCAACTCCTTCATGCTCGGCGCGCAGTCGATCAACCCGAACTTCAAAGCCAAGATCGTCTGGGTGAACTCCTGGTTCGATCCGGGCAAGGAAGCCGACGCCGCCAAGGCGCTTTTCGACCAGGGCGCCGACATCGTCGTCCAGCACACCGATTCCACCGCAGCCCTGCAGGTGGCGGAAGAGCGCAAACTGCACGGCTTCGGCCAGTCCTCGGACATGATCAAGTTCGCGCCGAAAGCGCAGCTCACCTCGCTGACGGACGAATGGGGCCCGTACTACATCAGCCGCGTCCAGGCCGCCATCGACGGCACCTGGAAGCCGGACAATGTCTGGCTCGGCATCAAGGACGGCGCCGTCAAGCTGGCGCCGTTCACCAACATGCCCGACGACGTCAAGGCGATGGCCGAGGCCACCACCAAGAAGATCGCCGATGGCTGGAACCCCTTCACCGGGCCGATCGCCAAGCAGGACGGCTCGCCGTGGCTGAAGGACGGCGAGGTCGCAGACGACGGCACGCTGCTCGGCATGAATTTCTACGTCAAGGGCGTCGACGACAAGCTGCCGCAGTAAGCGATTGGAATATAAGACAAAAGGGCGCCGCTTGGCGCCCTTTTTCATTCGGCCGGCTGGGCGGTGGTGCGGCGCAATCTCAATCGCCCGGCCTCGACCGCCCGCCCAAGCCGGATCCGGAGCATGCGCTGCGCCGGCCGCTCGAAATAGTGCCAGATCGCCGAGGAGACAAAGAGCATGAGCGCCACGCAGGCAAAGGCGGCCACCCATCCGCCGGCCAGCGGTGTGGCAGCGTTGATGACGAGATAGCCGACGTTCTGGTGCAGGAGGTAGAGCGGATAGGTCAGGCCGCCGAGCGCCAATGTCAGCGAGGACGAGCTGATATGGCCGTGCAGCAAGACAGCGGCAATCAACGCGCCATGCATGACGACATTGGCGGCCACCAGATTGGCGGTCGGGACGGCGGCGCCATAGGCCTCCAGCATCCACTGCTGGGTCACGGTGATGGTGCAACTGGAGATCAGGAACGCAGCCGCGAGGAGCAGCAAGGCGGGCCTTGAACGGCCATGCGCGTGAAGGTGGTGGACCAGCAGGCCGGCGGCGAAGAGTGGGCCGAACTCGGTGAGAAACAGGAGCCTGATCGCGCGGCTGCCGATGAAGACCTCGTTCAACGTGGAGATCGCCAGCCAGGCGAAGATCAGCTGCAGCTTTCGGTTCCGGAAAGCCCCGGTCGCCATGGCGAGCGTCACCCAGCCGTAGAAGATCAGCTCCAGGAAGATCGACCAGTAGACGCCGTCCATGAAAGGCTGGCCGAAGACCGGCGCCACCATCGACAGATTTGCTGCATACTGCGCCAAGGAGGTCGAAAACAGCGGCGCGCCGAAAGAGACGACAGCCGCGAAGCTGATCGTCATGCACAGCGCGAAGCCGGGATAGAGGCGGGCGAAACGCGCGATCGCGAACTGCTCCCAGCCGCGGCTTTCCGCTGACCAGGCA
>NZ_RZOS01000731.1:0-1821 GCF_004022605.1 Mesorhizobium sp. M4B.F.Ca.ET.089.01.1.1 | reverse complement strand
GCCTCGAGCACGCCGCGCGAGGATGATCGCGCCGGCGTGCTCGAGGCGCTCGGCCCGACACCGGTGGCGGTCGACGAGATCATCCGCCATACCGGCTTGAGCGCCGCGCAGGTGTCGATGGTGCTCCTGGAACTCGACCTCGCCGGCAGGATCGAGCGTCACGCCGGCGGCAATGTCTCGCTGGTCTTCGGAGAGGCTTGATCCTTGAAGCCTGTCGCCGGCGAGCAGTCGAAGCAAACACGGATCACACGCATGGCCGCTCTTGCCTGGGCGGGCTTGAGTGTCGTGCTGGCCCTGCAATGGTCCATGGACCTCAGCATGGTGGGTTTTCCGGACGGCTACATAACCCCGTTTGCAAAAACCACGAGCCCGCTCCTGGGGGTTCTGACGGCCGCTTGCATGGCTCAGGGTCTCTACTTCCTGTTCGCTGGCCTGTTCGGCAGAACGATGAGCGCGATCGGGCTCGGCCTGCGAATCCTGATCGCCGCCATCCTCACGGTGGCGCCGGTGTTGGTCGTAAAGGATTGCCCGCATTCCGCGACATGCAGCGCGGCCTATGAGGCGCTCACCAACACAATGATGGACGATGGGATGGGCGGCTAGGGCGGTTCAGCGTTTCATGGAATCGCCGAACCGTCCTAAGTTTTTGTTTTGACGCAATTCCGGACGGAAAACCGCTGCGCACTTTTCCTGGAATTGCTCTAGCGGAACAGATATTTCGACACTTCCGGGTTGCCGCGGCGCCACATCACATTGTCCAGGAAGTAATGATGGACGTTGATGAATATCAGCACGATGAAGAAGAACAGCGATGAGCCGAGGACCTGCCTGTCGTAGGGGATCAAGGCAGTCAGCACGAACGGGATCAGCCAGAAACCGAGATAGCCCAGCGCACCGCCTCCGACGATGAATCCGAGGACACGAAGCCGGTAGAGAGGGCCGAGAAACGACAGGATCTTCGGTTGCGGATCCTTTCCGGCATCCTGGCCGTCGCGCTCGACGTTGGTCTGATAGCGCCAGACCACCGCAAGGTACTGGAGCGAGTGGAGCGCGGGCACTACCAGCAGCCAGAGCGGGTTTATCCTCGCGATCAGGATCCAGAGGTAGAGCGATGCGACATACGCCACGATGCCGTTGTACGGCAGGCCGCCGCCGTTCTTCCGCCAGCGGCCGGCCAGCATCAGGACCGTGGCCGCGGTGGATGTCAGGGCCACCAGCAGGGCAATGTCGGTGATCCACGAAGGGGCCGCGAATGTGTAATATTCCAGGCCATAGTATTTGCCCGCGGTGACCGCCGTGTTCGTCTGCAGCCAGGCCAGGATCCAGACGGCATAGCTGTTGACCAGCAGCACCTTCTTGTCCCGGTCGTCGAAGAATTTGCGCTTGAGCACGGCATCCACCATCAGCATGCCGTAGCCCTGCTTGACGTAGTGCCAGCCGACGAAGAAGAACATGGCGTTGGTCGCATATCCCAGCAGCCGTGTGTTCGCCGTCGCCGCGCCGTAGGCAAAGAAGGCGCTCATGATCAGGGGAACGGCGATGCCGGCGAAAATGTAGCGGATCTGGAGGCCCTTGTCGTATCCGTCGCCGCTCACCTTGCGCCCGAAATTGCGGTAGAAAATCTGATATGAGTGGGCGAAGTGGGGATAGTTTACCAGATAGGCCACAAAGACCATCGTAGCGGCAACGAGGCCTTCGTATTCGAGCGGCACAAGAAACAGAAGCGGCAGGATGAGAAACGCGCTGCCGCCGAGCATGAGGAAGTCGGCGATCGGGCCGAACAGATATTTTTGGGGTTTCGCCACCGCGGGGGCCAGAGTG
>NZ_RZOS01000730.1:0-1828 GCF_004022605.1 Mesorhizobium sp. M4B.F.Ca.ET.089.01.1.1 | reverse complement strand
GTCGCGCAGCGGCCGCGGCAGGGCGAGCAAAACCTTCGCCGCGCGCCATGGCCAGCCAAGCTCGGCCATCACGGCGATGAAGCCGTCCAGTTGGGTGAAAGCCTTTCCGTCGATCAGGGTGAGGCTGGTATCGTAGCTGTCGGTCGCCAGTCCGTGGTTGCGAAACAGCGCTTCGCCGAACGGCGACTGCGCCGTAGCGAAGCGGAAGCGCTTCCGGCGGTCGAACCGCACCACCGTCCGCACGAAACCCGAGCAGAACACGCAGACGCCGTCGAAGACGATCAGCGGCTGGGTTGCATCGTAAGCTTGCGGCGGAGGAAGGGGACGCTTCGGTTCGGGCAGGTCAATCATGTCGGCCCCGGCTGCTGGTGTCGTCAGACACTAAGCCAGCCGGCGGCGGCGTCAAAGCGGTGGCGTTGTCGCACGCCGCCGATCGGCCAGCGCGGGGCGCTCGGCGCGATAGGTGGTTGCGCGATGGCTGTCGGCCGGTTTGCAGATCCGGCTGTCATGACGGCTCTCCAGCGTCATGATCAGTGCGCGCTGATGCCGAGCGAGTTGCCGCGGCGGGCGCAGGCCGGGCCTGGGCCGCGCATGTAATAGCGCTCAGGCCGATAGGTCGGCGCGACGAATTCGCGGATGGCGGCGGCATAGCCGGCAATGTGGGTCCAGAACTTCATTTCCCTGTCCCTGTCCCGATTTCGGATGTCCCGTCCGAATTGCGGGCATCATAGCGTCGAGGCGTGAATAGTCGGTGAACGTGATGTTAATTTCTGGTCCGAAATGCCCTGCTTCGTGGCCGGAATGCGGCTGATTCGGGGTCTTTCAGAGCCATTTGCCGGCATTTTGCCCAATGTGACTTTTGCATCACATATGTTTCGTCTCGATGTCGTTCGGACGCGGTTCTGTTTCAACCGCGCGCGCCTCGGCGAAATTTCCGTGCGTGGCCCAAGTCAGGGCCCTGTCTGGAAGCGGCCTGTCTCCCGGAACCGGAGCGGGCTCTGCCCGTTCTCGGTTGAACCACCCCGCTCACGGAGTTCGTCATGGCGCCGCGCCCGGCCTGGAAAGGCTATCTCAAGCTGTCGCTGGTCACTTGCGCCATCGAGCTGACCAACGTCGTCACCCACGCCGAAAAGGTCTCCTTCCGCATCCTCAACCGCAAGACCGGAAATACGGTGAAGCGCATCTATGTCGATGCGGAGACCGGCAAGCCGCTGGAGGAAGGCGACGAGATCAAGGGCTATGAGCTCGAGGACGGCGAGTTCATCCATATCGAGGAAGACGAGATCGAGGCCGTCCAGATCGAATCCTCGCATACAATGAGCCTCGACGGCTTCGTCGACAAGGCCTCGATCCGGCAGATCTACCTCGACACGCCCTATTATGTCTCGCCGGCGGACAAGGTGTCGGAGGAGGCCTTCGCCGTCATCCGCGACGCCATGGCGGGCAAGAAGAAGGCCGGCCTCGCCCGCATCGTGCTCTACCAGCGGGAACGCCCGGTGGTGATCGAGCCGCTCGGCAAGGGCATGGTGCTGACCACGCTTCGTTACGACAACACGGTGCGCCAGCCCGACAGCGTCTTTGGCGATATCAAGTCGGTCAAGACCGACGACGAGATGATAGACCTTGCCGAGCACATCATCGACCGGAAGGGGACAAAATTCGATCCGTCGAAGTTCGACGACCGCTACGAGGATGCCCTGCTCGAGCTGATCCGCGCCAGGAAGGCCGGCAGGAAGGCGCCGAAGGCCAAGGCGCCGCCGAAGCCGTCCAATGTCGTCAACCTCTTCGATGCGCTGAAGAAGAGCCTGAACGCGGAAGGCGCGGGCAA
>NZ_RZOS01000072.1:0-18868 GCF_004022605.1 Mesorhizobium sp. M4B.F.Ca.ET.089.01.1.1 | reverse complement strand
CTTCTATGGCGGCCCGGTGTGGGCCGCGCACAAGGAGGCCGCCAATGCGACGATGATCGATTCCGACGACGTGCTGCTGCTGAAGCCGGCATGGCCGGGCGCCGGGTTCGACCTGTCGAGGGTGCGACGGCCAGCTTGCGACGGGGTCGAAAACCGAAGCGATAAGAAGCGCTTGCCTGGCATTGTTGAGATTCAGATTCATCATTTGCATCCGGGCGCCGAAGCCGACTACGCCGAGCGTTTCGAAACGGATGCCGCCCCGCTGCTCGCGGCGAACGGCGTGCGCCTGCTTGGCGCCTTCATCAGCGAGCATGCGGAAAACAGCTTCCCGCGCCTGCCGGTGCGATCGGGCGAAAACGTCTTTCTCGGCGTCAGCGGCTTCGACCACGAAGACACGCGCCGGCGGTCGCAAACCGCCCTCGCCGCCTTGCCGGCATGGCAGGCGTTTCTCGGTGGGGCGCAGGCAGACCAGACCAGGCCGACGGAAACGTTGCGGCTCTCGCCGACATCGCGATCGCTACTCGGCTAGCCTTGCGGTAATCGCTCCATTCCGGGTGCAGGTGCCGCCCAATTCGATGGCGAGCGCGGCAAGCCTGGCCTGGACGGGCGGACGACGCTTGCTCCAGCCGGTTGCCTGTTCCAGCGCGTAGGAAATTCCAAGCAGCCTATGGTCCTCGTTGGGCCGACCGGCAAGCTGAATGCCGATCGGCAGGCCGCCTTCGGACAGGAAAAGCGGGAGGCTGGCGGCAGGTTGTCCGGTCACGTTGAAGATTTCCGTGAACGGCGCGAAGCCGTAGGCCCGATCCACCCAGGCTGCATAGTCGAACGCGGCGTCATCGCCACGGACAGCGCCAATCAGGGGCGGCAAGTCGGCTGTCGCCGGCGTCATGATCAGGTCGAAGCCGTCGAACGTCCTTGCCATCGCCAGCGATGCCCGATGCTGTCGGGCTGCGCCTTCAAATAGTCGGCGGCCGAGGAGCGGCGGAAACGGTCCAGCGCATGCAAGCTCAGCGCTTCGATTTCGCCGGGCAGAGGCATGCGGCCGATATCGTTGGCCCGCTCGTCGACGAGCAACCCGACCTCCGACATCCAGAAAATGCTCCATTCGGCGCCGCCATCGGCCTCCGGCGGAAAGCGGGCCTGGATCACCTCGTGCCCCATCTCCTCCAGCAGCAACATGGCTTGCCGGAACTTCTCCCCGATCTCCGCCGCCACCGGGGTGCCATCGGGCCGATGCGCCACGCAGGCAATGCGCATGCGCTCGGCCGGCGACGACAGCCAATCCAGATAGGAGGGCACCGATCTCGACACGAAGCATGGCGCGCCCGGTTCGGGGCCGACAGTGATGTCGAGCATTGCGGCAGTGTCACGAACGGTTCGGGAAAGAACATTCTCGACGAAAAGTCCGGCGCCGACCTGATCGCGATAGGGGCCGACGGGATTGAGGCCTCGCGACGGCTTCATGCCGAACACGCCGCAACAGGCCGCCGGCACCCGGATCGAGCCGCCGATGTCGGAACCGTGGGCAACCGGCACCATGCCGCTTGCCACCGCGGCCGCCGCGCCGCCGCTCGAACCGCCCGCCGTCACCGACAGGTCCCACGGGTTCAAGGTCGGGCCGTGAACAACGGGCTCGGTGACGAAGTCATTGGCGAATTCCGGCGTGTTGGTCTTGCCGAGCAAGGTCAAGCCGGCGGTCCGCCAGCGCCTGACGATTTCGCTGTCGGGTTTCGGCGCGGCATCCCTGAAATAGAGTGACGCGTGGGTGGTCGGCCACTCCCGCACATAAACGCCGGTGTCCTTGACCAGGAACGGGACACCGGCCAGCGCCGCCTTCGCATCGCAGTTCCCAGCGGCGGCAAGCGCGCGCTCCGCATCGATCAGCGTCACCGCGTTGATCGCCGGGTTGAGCAATTCGATCGCTTCGATCGCGGCTTCGGCAATTTCGACGGGGGACAGTTCGCCGGAGCGGACGTGGCCGGCCAGGGCGACGGCGTCCGATGCCATGTATTGCGCCAGGTTCATGAGCGCCCTCGCCTCGAAACGGCTCCGCCCATGCGGCTTTGCCCGTTTTCGGTCCGCGTCTGGACGTAATCGGAGATGGTGGCCGCGACGAGCGCCGGATCTTCCCAGTGCGGATTGTGCCCGCAATGGGGCGCGTCCATGAGCTTCGCGGCGGGAATTTCCTCAGCGAGCCGTCGCTGATGGGTTGCGTCGAAGATCGGATCGCGCCCGCCGCCGATGACAAGTGCCGCGACACGTAAGTTGCGGGCGGCGGCGGTGAGGTCCGTTCCGCGTATTTCGTCCAGGATCGCGCGCCAGCGTGACGCCGGCATCGCCGAGGCCTCCTTGGCGGCGGCGGCGAGAAAAGCCTGCGGCACGCCGGGCTGGCAGGCATGCCACCAGGCATAAAAAGGGTCCGCCGGCGATATCGGATCGCTCAATTCCCGCACGCCTGCAACCATTGGATGGCCCGCCGCGAGATCGGGCTTCAGAGTGCCGGCCAGAAGCACCAGCCCGTCGATGAGTTCCGGCTGCCGTGCAGCCAGCTCGAGCGCGATCATGGCGCCCAGCGAATGGCCGATCACAACCGGCCGCTCCAGCCGCAAGCACCGGATCAGCCCCGCGAGATCTCCGGCGAAGTCTCCGATGCCATAGCCCCTTCCCGCCAGCGAGGCGCCATGGCCGCGCAGGTCTGGAATGACCAATCGGCGGCCGGCAAGGTGCGGCGCCAGAAGCGAGAAGCTGCGGCTGGTGTCGGTGAAGCCGTGCACCAACAGCAGCGCCGGTTCCGATCCGGCGAACTCGACATAGGCCATTTCGAGGCCGTCGAGGTCGATGACCCGCTTGCGGCTGGCCCAGGCTTCCTGTTCCGGCCAAGGGGCGAGCGCGGCAGGGCTCACAGGCCGAGCTTTTCCTTGACGGCGGCAAGGCCCGGCTTGCCCTCGAAGGTGGTCACGCCAGCGAGCCAGGCGTCGAGGCGGTCCTTGTTCAGCGTGATCGCCTTCAGTCCAGCCTCCTCGGGCTTCATGCCGTCATTGATCAGATAGCCCATGCCGACATTCTCGAAATCGACATCGAAGGCGAGATTCTTCAACAGCTGCGCGACATTCGGACATTGCTGGAGGTAGCCCTTGCGGACCTGCGTCGTCACCGTCGCTGCGCCAAAATTGGGGCCATAGAACTTGTCGCCGCCGGTCAGATACTTGAAGTCGTACATGGTGTTCATCGGATGCGGCGCCCAGCCCTGGAAGACGATGAACTGCTTTTCCTTGATCTCGTAGCCGACCTCCGAAAGCATGCCGGCTTCGCTCGACTCCACGACCTGCCAGCCGCCGAGGTCCAGCGACGGGTCGGCAATGGCGTCCATCATCAACTGGTTGGATCCGGGCTCGATGCCGTACATCTTCTTACCGAACTTGTCGGCGAACTTGTGCAGGTCCGAGAAGTCCTTGACACCGGCCTCCCAGACATAGGTGGGCACCGCGAAGGTGTATTTGGCGCCATCGAGATTGACGCGCACATTCTCGACCGAACCATCCTTCTTGTAAGGCTCGTAATAGGTGACCATCGCGGGATCCCAGTAGCCCAGGAACAGGTCGAGATCGTTGTTCTTCATGCCCTCGTAGATGACGTTGATGCCGAGCACCTGGCTCTGCGGCTGATAGCCGAGCGCTTGAAGCAGGACGTTGGCGATCCCCGTGGTGAAGGCGAGATCGTTCCAGCCGGGTTCGGCCATGCGAACAGCGCTGCATTCCTTGGACTCGGCCGCCAGGCCCGGTTGCGTCGAGAGCGCCAACACGCAGAGCGCGGCGCCTGCCCCTATCAAGCGATGCATTTCGGTTCTCCTCATTCGCGGTTTGTTGACCAATTGGTTTGTATATTGTCCCATTGGTCAATTCTTGATCTCAGCGGACGAAAATGTCAACCTCGATTCTCGATGCACGGAATTCGCCCTTGAAACTCAAGCGTCTCAGCGACATACGCCGCACGGAGCTGCGGCAGGCGGCCTTTGCCGTGCTTCAACGCGAAGGCATTGCCGGCGCCACAATCGAGAAGGTCGCCGCGCAGGCAGGCGCCTCGAAGGGCATCGTGCTGCACTATTTCAGCAGCAAGCAGGAACTCTTCGAGCATGCGATGCGCGAATCGAACCTCGTCCTGCGCAAGGCCGTGGTGGCGCGGCTGCGGCACGCGCAGACGCCGATGCAGCGGGTGGATGCCATCATCGACGGCAATTTCGAACCGCACCTGTTCCAGCCATCGCTGTGCTATGCCTGGCTGTCGCTCTGCGCCGAGGTGCCGCGCGACGAGAAGCTGGCGCGTATCCAGAAGGTGCTGCATGCGCGCATGCGCTCCAATCTTTTGTCCGGGCTCAGCGCCCTTGCCTTGCCCGAGGACGCCGAGGAGATCGCGCTTGGCGTCACGGCGCTGATCGACGGTCTATGGCTGCGGCTCGGCCTGCAGCCTGGAAGCGTGTCGCGCGAACAGGCGATCCAACAGGTGAAGAGCTATGTCGCGGCGAGGCTGGCCATGCGGGAGCCTGTCCCGGCCGGCGGTTAAGCGCAGACCGTCCCCCAGCCGAAGTTCATACTGTGCGATAGGCCTTCGGCTTGACCGCGCTTGCCCGTCAGCGTTGCACTCGTCGCGCAATGACGGAGGATCCCATGCGACTTCACGGCAAGCGGGCGCTGGTGACGGGCGGATCGGACGGGATCGGCCTGGCGATCTCGGAGGCCTTTTTGCGCGAAGGCGCCGATGTGCTGATCGTCGGCCGCGATGCCGGCAAGCTGGCGACGGCGCGCGACGCGCTGGCAAGCGAGGCGAAGGGTGGCGCGGCGGTCGAAACGCTATCGGCCGATCTCGCGACCGGCGCCGGCATCGATGCGACGGTTGCCCGGGTGAAAGCATCCGGCCAACTGCTTGATATTCTCGTCAACAATGCCGGCGTCGCCTATCTCGTGCCGTTCGAGACGGTCAGCGAGGCGCAGTTCCAGCATTCCTTCGCGCTCAACGTGACGGCGGCGTTCTTCCTGACGCAGCGGCTGTTGCCGCAGCTCGGCGCCGGTGCCTCGATCATCAATATCTCCTCCTATTTCGCCAACAAGATGATCCCGAACCGGCCGTCGAGCCTCTATTCGCTCTCCAAGGGCGCGCTGAACTCGCTGACCAAGTCGCTCGCCTTCGAGCTCGGACCGCGCGGCATAAGGGTCAATGCGATCGCGCCAGGCACGATCGACACCGCAATGCGGCGCAAGTCGATCGAAAACCTGCCGGCCTCCGCGCAAGACGAGTTGAAGGCCCATGTCGAGCGCAGCTATCCGCTCGGGCGCATCGGCCGCGCCGGCGACCTCGCCGGCATTGCAGTGTATCTCGCCAGCGACGAGGCGGCCTGGACCAGCGGCGGCATCTTTGCGGTCGACGGCGGCTACACGGCGGGGTGAATAGCCGATCTCCCCCCTTGTGGGGGAGATGGCCGGCAGGCCAGAGGGGGGCGCTGTCCCGCCAGCGTTTCAGCCCATTGAGGGCCGGATGAAATGGCAGCTCGGATCATCCCAGGTGCCGTGATCCTTCGCGCGCCCCTCTGCCCTGCCGGGCATCTCCCCCACAAGGGGGAGATTAGCTAACTCTTCAACCGATTTGCATCTTCTTCGCCCGCAATCTCCGCTTGATGCCATTTGTGCAACGCGATACGCCGTTGCCGAATTCGACAACCGGAGACCTCCAGTGAGCGCTGAGAAGACCAGAACCGAAACCGACACATTCGGTCCCATCGAGGTCGCCGCCGACCGCTACTGGGGCGCGCAGGCGCAACGTTCGCTGGGCAATTTCAAGATCGGCTGGGAAAAGCAGCCGGCGTCGATCGTGCGCGCGCTGGGCATCGTCAAGCGCGCCGCGGCCGAAGCCAATATGGAGCTGAAGCGGCTCGATCCCGCGCTCGGCAAGGCAATCATCGAGGCCGCTCAGGAGGTCATCGACGGCAAGCTCAACGACCATTTCCCGCTGGTGGTGTGGCAGACCGGCTCGGGCACGCAGTCCAACATGAACGCCAATGAGGTGATCTCCAACCGGGCGATCGAGCTGCTCGGCGGCGTCATGGGCTCGAAGAAGCCGGTGCACCCGAACGACCACGTCAATATGAGCCAGTCGTCGAACGACACCTATCCGACGGCCATGTACATCGCCTGCGCCGAACGCATCGTGCACGACCTGCTGCCGGCGCTGAAGCACCTGCACAAGGCGCTGGAGGCGAAGAGCCAGGCGTTCGCGCACATCATCAAGATCGGCCGCACGCACACCCAGGATGCCACACCGCTGACGCTGGGCCAGGAATTCTCCGGCTATGCCGCACAGGTCGCCTCCTCGATCAAGCGCATCGAGATGACGCTGCCCGGCCTGCAGGAGCTGGCGCAGGGCGGCACCGCCGTCGGCACCGGCCTCAACGCGCCGGTCGGCTTCGCCGAGAAGGTGGCGGACCGCATCGCCGCCATCACCGGCATCGCCTTCGTCTCCGCGCCGAACAAGTTCGAGGCGCTTGCCGCGCACGATTCCATGGTGTTCTCGCACGGCGCGATCAACGCTACGGCGGCGGCGCTGTTCAAGATCGCCAACGACATCCGCTTCCTCGGCTCCGGCCCCCGCTCCGGGCTCGGCGAGCTGTCGCTGCCGGAAAACGAGCCGGGCTCCTCGATCATGCCGGGCAAGGTCAACCCGACCCAGTGCGAGGCGCTGACGCAGGTCTGCGTCCAGGTGTTCGGGAACAACGCGGCGCTGACCTTCGCCGGCAGCCAGGGCCATTTCGAGCTCAACGTCTACAACCCGCTGATGGCCTACAATTTCCTGCAGTCGGTGCAGTTGCTGACCGACGCCTCGATCTCCTTCACCGACAATTGCGTCGTCGGCATCGAGGCGCGCGAGGACAACATCAAGGCGGCGCTCGACCGCTCGCTGATGCTGGTGACGGCGCTCGCGCCGACCATCGGCTACGACAACGCCGCCAAGATCGCCAAGACGGCGCACAAGAAGGGCACCACCCTGCGCGAGGAAGCACTGGCGACAGGCCTGGTCAGCGAGGCCGACTACGACCGGCTGGTACGGCCGGAGGACATGACGCATCCGGGGTAAGCTAGTATCACCGACGTAACCGGGTGAACAATCTGTCGCCACATCGGCATCTTTGGTGAACAGTCTGCCTGCTCTATCTGGGTTGTCATTCCAATCCTCCCGGAGAGAGTCCCATGTCCATCAACACTTCTGTCGCCGGTTCCGGCGTCGCTTCCAACAGCTCCACCACCATCCTGCTCGGCCGCATCCTGCTGGCCGTCATCTTCCTGCTTTCGGGCTTCGGCAAGCTCACCGCGATTGCCGGCACCGCCGGCTATTTTGGCAGCCTCGGCCTGCCGCTGCCGACCGTGACCGCCGTCCTCGTCGGCCTCATCGAGCTGCTCGGCGGCCTCGCCGTCCTCGTCGGCTTCCAGACCCGCATCGTGGCCTGGGTGCTGGCGATCTTCACGGTTGCCACCGGGCTGGTCGCCCACACCGGTTGGGCCGACCAGATGCAGATGATCCAGTTCCTCAAGAACCTCGCCATCGCCGGCGGCTTCATCGTGCTGGCTTCGTCTGGCGCCGGTTCCTACTCGATCGACGCCAAGCGCGGCTGAGCCTTCCCTCTCAAGCTCAGACCTGGGCGGCGCGGAATTTTCCGCGCCGCTTTTTCGTTGTCCTTAGAGCAGCCTCGTTAGCCAATTCCCGTGCGAGCCCCGGCAGCGTAGACTGATCGGCACGCCGGGCCGGAGTCGCCGGCAGGGAGGTGATGATGCCCCGCAACGTGCTGCTTCTCCTGTCCCGGCTGCTGCTTGCCGCCCTCTTCATCCCTTCCGGCTTCCAGGCGCTGGCCAATATTTCCGGCACGACCAGCTATTTCGCCGGTCTCGGCCTGCCGCTGCCGGCGCTCGCAGCCTGGGGCACCGGCCTGTTCGAGCTGATCGCCGGAGCGCTCATCCTCGTCGGCTTCCAGACGCGGATCGTTGCCCTGCTGCTCGCGGCCTTCTGCATCGTTGCCGGCTTCATCGGTCATTACGGCCAGGGCGGCGACGACGCGATGCTCGCCTTCCTGCACCAGCAGATGCTGATGAAGGACATCGCAATCGCAGGCGGCTTCCTGGCGCTGGCGATGGCCGGCGCCGGTGCCTGGTCGGTCGACGGGCGGCTGGTTGGAATCGCAGATCAGCTGACTTGACCAGGCTGGCCAATTGGCCGGCTCGCTCAGGCGCGTTGAAAATTGGCGGCGATGATTTCGCGCCAGATGCGGGTGGGCCTTTTTGGCGCTGCCCACCATTTTCACCGAGACACCCTATTTGACCGAGACGCTTGGCCCATTCTCGACCGCCAGCACCAGCCGGCGATTGGTGATCCTGGCCAACTGCGCCAGCCGACCGGCCGGCCGCTCGCCGTAGAGGTCGGCGAGCGAGGCCGGCAGCACCAGGGCCAGCGCGCCGTTGGGTCGGTTTTCCCATTTCAGCCGGGGCATGATGCCCGGCATCGCCGCCGTCAGCAGGTAGACGACGCGCATCATCGCCGCCAGCAGGCGGGCGCGCTCCAGGATGCGCGGCGGCGCCAGCGCCTTGATCTCGGGGGCGATGCCCTCGTTGAAGACACCGTCATGGCGGTAGGCGCCGGCCAGGGCCAGATAGGCGCGGCCGGGATGGTCGACGCCTATGAAGGAGGCATGCGCGATGATGTTGAGCGACTGCCGGCCGCGATATTCGGGATGCGCGCGCCAGCCGATGTCGGCCAGCAGGCAGGCGGCATGACGGTATCGTGCCTCGTCCCCGGTCTCGTCGATGCCGAAGGCGGCGAAGGCCTTGCCGGTCCACTCGACCAGCTCATGCGCGTGGTGGACCGAGCGCGAGCGCAACAGCGCAAGCTCCTCGGCGGCCGAGATCAGCGGATCGGCCTTCTGTTCGGCTTCGTCGAGCAGCGAATAGAGGAAGCCCTCGCGCACGCCGAGCGCCGAGACGACGATCTTGGACGGCTGCATCGCCGCCATGATCTCCTGCAGCACGACGGCGCCATAGGGCAGCAGCGAGCGACGATTCTTGGAGATGCCCTCGATGCCCCTGACCTTCTCGATCTCGGCCTTCGTCACCTGCTTCAGGAAGCTCAGGGCGCTGTCGGCCGGTATCTCGTAGTGGTGCATGACGCCGAGCGGATAGTTGCTCATCTCCATGTGCAGCCGGGCGAGGTTTCGCCAGGTGCCGCCGACGGCGTAGAAGACCCTGCCCTGCCCGCCCTTCAGCAGCTTTGCCCGCGCCAACTGCTCGCGCGCGATCTTCTGCGCCTGGGCGAGCGAGTTCTTGGCCATGTCCTGCAGGCGCAGGCCGCCAAGCGGCAGGGTGATGCCGTCGCCGATCGCCTCGCCATTGATGTCGATCAGCTCGAGGCTGCCGCCGCCAAGGTCGCCGGCGATGCCATTGGCCGGGTGAAAGCCTGAGATGACGCCGAGCGCCGAATAATGCGCTTCCTGGCGCCCGGAAAGCACCCGGATCTCGGTCTTCAGCACATCCTCTGCGCGGTGGATGAAATCGGGGCCGTTGACCGCCTCGCGCGCGGCGGCGGTCGCCAGCACATACATGTGCTCCGCGCCCGCCTGGTCGGAGAGCGCGCGGAAGCGGCGGAACTCCTCCATCGAGCGGGTCACCGCCTCGGGGTCGAGCTTGCCGGTCGAAACAATGCCACGGCCGAGGCCGGCCAGCATCTTTTCGTTGAACAGCACAGTCGGCGAGCGCGCCAGCCCCTCATAGACGACAAGACGGATCGAGTTCGAGCCGATGTCGATGATCGACAGCGGCCGCCGGTCCTGGAGCCGGCCCTGGGAAGTAGAAATCACGCGGCGCCGTTCTTCTTGCGGCGCTTGAACTGGGCGATGCGCTTGGGCGCATGCGACTTCAGCGCGTCACCCCGTCCGGACAGGCTCGGATTGGTCATGAAATATTCCTGCGCGTTGAACGGTTCCTCGCCCTCCTCCAGCACGACGCGCCGGGAGGTTCCGTCAGCCAATACGTCGAAACTTTGCTGGTTGTCCATGATGTTGCCCAGCATGATCTGGCCAAGCACCTGTTCATGCACAGTTGGATTGGTGATCGGCACCATGGTCTCAACGCGGCGGTCGAGATTGCGCGGCATCAGGTCGGCCGAGGAGATGTAGACGATCGCCTCGTCCGAAGGCAGGCCGTGGCCGTCGCCGAAGCAGTAGATGCGGCTATGCTCGAGGAAGCGGCCGACGATCGATTTCACCCTTATGTTTTCCGACAGGCCCGGCACCTGCGGCCTCAAACAGCAGATGCCGCGCACGACGAGGTCGATCTCGACGCCGGCGCGGCTGGCATCGTAGAGCGCGTCGATGATGATCGGATCGACCAGCGCGTTCATCTTCATCCAGATGCGGGCCGGCCGGCCCTCGCGCGCATGGGCGATCTCGTCCGAAATGTGCTTCAGGATGCGCTTGCGCAGCGTGAACGGCGAGACCGCCAGCCGCATCTCCTCGGCCGGCTCGGCATAGCCGGTGATGAAGTTGAAGAGCTGGGCGACATCGCGCGCGATCGTAGCGTCGGTGGTGAAGAACGACAGGTCGGTGTAGATGCGCGCGGTGACCGGATGGTAGTTGCCGGTGCCGAGATGCACGTAGTTGCGCAGCTTGCCGTCCTCGCGCCGCACCACCAGCGACATCTTGGCGTGGGTCTTCAGTTCGAGGAAGCCGAACACGACCTGGACGCCGGCGCGTTCGAGGTCGCGTGCCCAGCGGATATTGGCCTCCTCGTCGAAGCGCGCCTTGAGCTCGACCAGCGCCGTCACCGACTTGCCGGCCTCGGCCGCGTCGACCAGCGCTCGGACGATCGGGCTGTCGTTGGAGGTGCGGTAGAGCGTCTGCTTGATCGCCACCACTTCCGGGTCGGCCATCGCCTGGCGAAGGAACTGCACCACCACGTCGAAGGATTCGTAGGGGTGGTGGACGACGATGTCCTTCTCGCGGATGGCGGCGAAGCAGTCGCCGCCATGCTCGCGGATGCGCTCGGGAAAGCGCGGATTGTAGGGCGTGAACTTCAAATCGTCGCGCGCGACGGCGACGATCTCGGAGATCTGGCTCAGCGCCAGCGGACCGGTCAAGACGCTGATGCGGCTCGACGAAACGCCGAGCTCGCCGGCGACGAAGTCGCGCAGCGCGGGTGGCATCGACATGTCGAACTCGATGCGGATGACCGAACCGCGGCGACGCCGCTTCAGCGCCGTCTCGAACAGGCGCACCAGATCCTCGGACTCTTCCTCGACCTCGATATCGCTGTCGCGGATGAGGCGGAAGGTGCCGGAGCCCTTGACCTCGTAGCCCGGGAAGAGCTTGCCGATATAGAGGCCGACCGCTTCCTCGAGCGGGATGAAGCGGACATGGTTCTTGCGGTCGGGCAGGCGGATGAAGCGCTTCAGGGCCACCGGCAGGCGCAGCAGCGCGCTCATCTCCTCGCCGTTCTTGCGGTGGCGCAATTGCAGCGCCATCGAAAAGCCGAGATTGGGGATGAACGGGAACGGGTGCGCCGGGTCGATCGACAGCGGGGTCAGCACCGGGAACACCTGATCCTGGAAATGTTCTTCCAGCCAGGCCCTCTCGTCCTTGGTCAGCGCGTCGCGAGTGATGCTCTCGATGCCTTCCTTGTTGAGCAGCTGCATCAGCGCCGACAGGCTTTTCTGCTGGTCCTCCTGCAGGCGCTCGACCTCGCGCAGCAATTGTTCGAGCTGCTGCTCCGGCGTGCGGCCGTCCGGGCTCTTGAGGGCGATGCCCTCGCGCACCTGGCCGGCGAGGCCCGCGACGCGGACCATGAAGAACTCGTCGAGATTGGCGGCCGAGATCGACAGAAAGCGGACCCGTTCGAGCAGCGGATGGTTCCCATTCAGCGATTCTACCAGCACGCGGCGGTTGAACTGCAGCCAGGAGAACTCGCGATTGACGAAACGGTCTGGATTGCCGGCTTCCGGGCTTGCCGCCTCGATGGTGATGAATTCGCTTTGCACCGGCTTCAGTTCGTTCATGATTCCTGCTCTTGCCCCTGCCCCGGTTTCCCTGAACATCCTTGTGGCGCCAGGCACTACGCCTGGCTGCAAAAATGCTCCAGCCGGTTAACCGGCTCAACTTATCCTCTGACAGGCTTTTGCGACAGTTTCATTTCATCGATCTTGCAAAGAGGCCGGTTATGATCCAGATGCAACTGGCCGAAAGCAGGCCGAGACCAAATTGGAGACGACGATGGCAGGCGGTTCCATTCCCCATTTCCAGAACGATGCGGGCCATCCGGCGATCGACATCGGCGTCAGGGAATTCATGTGCACGGGCGCCAACCCGCCTTTCGACCATCCGCATGTCTTCCTCGACATGGGCGACGACAACGAGAAGGTCTGCCCCTATTGCTCGACGCTCTACCGCTATTCGTCGAAGCTGAAGGCGACGGAAACGGTGCCGCCGGGCTGCCTCTATATCGACCAGGCAGCCTGACACTTTCGCGACACATCTGATGAACGACGCGCGCTCCCGGCAAGTCGTCATCGCCGGAGCGGGTATCGCCGGGTTAACCGCGGCCATTGCGTTCGCCGAACGCGGCTGTCCCGTGCAGATTTTCGAACAGGCGCCGCGGCTGGAGGCCGCCGGCGCCGGCATCCAACTTTCCCCCAACGCAACGCGCATCCTCAGGCAGCTCGGCGTGCTCGATCGGTTGCGGCCGCATGCCGTGCGGCCGGAGGCGGTGGTGCTGAAGGACGCCGCGACGCTCAGTGAACTGGCGCGGGTGCCGCTGGGGCAAGCCGGCGAGAGCCGTTGGGGTGCGCCCTATCTCGTCGCCCACCGTGCCGACGTACAGGCGGCGCTGACAGCGCAGGCCGCGGAGTGCCGCGACATCGAACTCGTCACCGGCGCACGAGTAACAGGCCTTGCCACCGGGCCGCAAGGCGTTGCGGTGACGGTCGAAGCGGACGGGCGCAGGATCGAGGCCAGCGGCCAATTGCTGGTCGGCGCCGACGGCGTCTGGTCGTCGCTTCGCGAAAAGCTCGCCGTCATGGAGCCGGGCTTCGGCAAGAGCCGCTTCTCGGGCGAGCTTGCCTGGCGCGCGACGGTCGCGGCTGAAAGTGCCGCCGGAGAAGCCTTTGCAACGGTCGGCGGCACGGACTGCGTCACCCCCTTTCTGCATCCTGGCTTCCACCTGGTGGCCTATCCGGTGAGCCAAGGCAGCGCCTTCAGCCTCGCCGCCTTCACCAGGGGCGAGCGCATCGCCGAAGGCTGGTCCGGCCGTGCCGACCCGGCCATCCTCTCAGGCGCCATGCGCGGCACGGCGCCGGCGCTGGCAAGGCTTGTCGCGCAGGCCAGTCCGTGGACGGCGTTTCCGATCCATACCGTCGCCCAGCAGCGCTGGACGACGCCAGCCGGGATCGCGCTCATTGGCGACGCCGCGCATGCGATGACGCCGTTCGCGGCGCAGGGCGCCGCCATGGCAATAGAGGACGCCGCGATGCTTGCCGGCATGGTCGCCGACTTCCCCGACGATCCAGGGCAGAGCCTTGCCGTCTGGGAGAACCTGAGGCGGCCGCGCATCGCGAAGGTACTGAGGCGCGGCGCGCTCAACCGGCTTGCCTGGCATGCCCGGGGGCCGGTGGCGATCGCGCGCAACCTGGTGCTGGCGACGCGGCCGGCGGAGAAGCTCGCGGCCGATCTGGACTGGCTCTACGGGTGGGAGGCGCGGAAGGTGGTGCGGCGTTGACCGCCTTAGTGGGCGATCGCAATTGCGATCGGCTGGCGGGACAGCGCGAACGAATGAGGCGCTCATGATTGGCTTCAATCATACAACCGCATCGACCACCCCAGCGACACGGGCAGCGGGTTCCACCAGCCGGTGCGCAGGCCGGCGGTGCGCAGCGCGGCTGCCGTCCAGGTGTTGCAGCCGACCAGCGCGTTGAAATGGCCGTTGGCCTCGTAGAAGCGGTCGAAGCGGGAATAGCCGGTATTGTCGATGGCCATCGGGCCGTTCGGTCCCTGCCGGAAGCTCGCCGCTATATAGTCGAGCAGCGCTGAGAAACGATCGTCGTCGATGTCGAAACCGGCGACATCGGGATGCGGTTCGCTGATTGCGCCGGCGACATCGACATGCATCACCGAGGCGTCGAGCGTCAGCGCCTTGAGGACCGGCACCGCCTTCAGCTCCGACCACGTCGGCGTTTCCAGGTAGAAGGCACGGCCGCCCCAGCCGAAGACGATGTAGCGCACCTCCGGCACGTCGGCCGGAATGCCGGCATCGGTGAGGAAATGGAAACGCCGGCGCACCTCTTCATCGACGGGGATGGCGATGTCAGTGTGGATCGGGTTGCTCAGCACCAGGATGCGCCTGCTGCCCTCGCCCGCTGCGGCCGCCGGCCAAAGCGGGCGCGGCACCAGCGTACCGAGCGCCGCGGTGAGCGCGAACGCGGCCAGCAGGCCAACAAGGAAACGCCAGAACCTTCTCATCGACGACACCTTTGCGGCCTCACGACGGATCGCCTCGGCCCGTGCATATGAAAAAAGCCCGGCCGCATTGCGGCCGGGCTTCTGCGTTCGATATGGGAACCGCTCAGTGCAGGATCTGCGACAGGAACAGTTTCGTGCGCTCGTGGCGCGGATGGTCGAAGAACTCGGCCGGCGTGTTCTGCTCGACGATCTGGCCCTGGTCCATGAAGATCACCCGGTTGGCGACCTTGCGGGCAAAGCCCATCTCGTGGGTGACGCAGAGCATGGTCATGCCTTCCTCGGCCAGACCCACCATCGTCTCCAGCACTTCCTTGATCATTTCCGGATCAAGCGCCGAGGTCGGCTCGTCGAACAGCATGATGCGCGGGTTCATGCACAGCGAGCGCGCGATCGCCACGCGCTGCTGCTGGCCGCCCGAAAGCTGGCCCGGATATTTGTTGGCCTGCTCAGGGATCTTGACGCGCTTGAGGAAATGCATGGCGATTTCCTCGGCCTGCTTCTTCGGTGTCTTGCGCACCCAGATCGGCGCCAGCGTGCAATTCTCCAGAATGGTCAGATGCGGGAACAGGTTGAAGTGCTGGAACACCATGCCGACCTCGCGGCGCACCTCGTCGATCTTCTTCAGATCGTTGGTCAGTTCCTTGCCATCGACGATGATCTTGCCCTTCTGGTGCTCCTCCAGCCGGTTGATGCAGCGGATCATGGTCGACTTGCCGGAGCCGGACGGGCCGCAGATGACGATGCGCTCGCCGCGCATCACCTTGAGGTTGATGTCCTTCAGCACATGGAACTCGCCGTACCATTTGTGCATGCCGACGATGTCGATGGCGACGTCGGTCGTCGAGATGTGCATCTTCTTGGCATCGACCTTGAGGTCGTCCGCGCTGACGGCGTTTTCGGTGGTCATGGCCAATTCCCCTTATCGTTGTCTTTGATGCATGTCGTTACCCCAAAACCGCAATACACTCTTGGGCGACATGCATCAGCGTTTGTAGCCGGTGTCGAGCCGGCGCTCCGTGTACATTGAATAGCGCGACATGCCGAAGCAGAACAGCCAGAACACGAAGGCGGCGAACACCAGGCCGGATTTCGCGGTCTGCGGCGTCGCCCAGTTGGCGTCGGAGAAGTTCTGCTTGACGACGCCGAGCAGGTCGAACATCGAGATGATCAGCACCAGGCTGGTGTCCTTGAACATGCCGATGAAGGTGTTGACGATGCCGGGAATGACCAGCTTCAGCGCCTGCGGCAGCACGATCAGGCCCATCTTCTGCCAGTAGCCGAGGCCGAGCGAATCGGCGCCCTCATACTGCCCTTTCGGAATCGCCTGCAGGCCGCCGCGCACCACCTCCGCCATATAGGCGGCGGCAAACAGCGAGACGCCGATCAGCGCCCTCAGGAACTTGTCGAAGGTGACGCCCTCCGGCAGGAACAGCGGCAGCATGACGCTGACGAAGAACAGCACCGTGATCAGCGGGATGCCGCGCACCGTCTCGATGAAGATGACGCACAGCATCTTGATGATCGGCATCTTGGAGCGCCGGCCGAGCGCCAGCACCGTGCCGAGCGGCAGCGAGACGGCGATGCCGACGAAGGACAGGCTGAGCGTGACCAGCAGCCCGCCCCACAGCGAGGTCTCGACAGGCGGCAGGCCGAACACGCCGCCGAGCAGCAGGAAGAACGAGACGATCGGCAGAACCAGGAACAAGAGGATGGCGTTCAACCCCTTGCGCGGCACGCGCGGGATCAGCATCGGCACCAGCAGCGCCACGAACAGGATGGCGACGAGGATCGGCCGCCAGCGCTCCTCGATCGGATAGCGGCCGAACATGAACTGGCCGAACTTGGCGTTGACGAAGGCCCAGCAGGCGCCGCTCCAGCCGTCCGGCTGGATGCCGCCCTGCGCGACGGTCGCGCAGACGGTCCGATCCGGACCCGTCCACTGGGCGTTGAGCAGAGCCCAGTTGATGACCTGCGGCAGGATCCAGGCGACGATGAGAATGCCGAGGATGGTCAGGATGGTGTCGCCGGGGGTGGCGATCAGGTTCTTGCGCACCCAGGCATAGAGCCCGCGTTCGCTCGGCGGCGCCGGCTGGGCGAGAGCCATCTCGGTACGCACCCAGGACATATCATGTTCCTGCATGGTCCTACCTCTCCACCAATGCCATTCTGGCGTTGACGACGTTCATGACCGCGGAGGTCACGAGGCTCAGCACCAGATAGGCGATCATCATGATCAGCACGCCCTCGACCGCCTGGCCGGTCTGGTTGAGCACCGTGCCGGCGGTGGCGGTGAGATCGGGATAGCCGATGGCGATCGCCAGCGAGGAGTTCTTGGTCAGGTTGAGATACTGGCTGGTCAGCGGCGGGATGACGATGCGCATGGCCTGCGGCACCACGACCAGCCGCAGGATCGGGCCCGAGCGCAGTCCCAGCGCCCCGGCGGCCTCGGTCTGGCCTCTGCTGACGCCCCTGATACCGGCACGCACGATCTCGGCGATGAAGGCCGCCGTGTAGCAGGACAGCGCCAGATAGAGCGACAGGAATTCCGGCTTGACCTGGAAGCCACCTGTCAGGTTGAAGGTCGATTGCTTCGGAAAATCAAAGCTCAGCGGGAAGCCGCTAAGCGCGTAGGCAAGCAGCGGCAGGCCGGCGATCAGCGCTATCGACGTCCAGAACACCGGGAACTGCTGACCGGTCACCATCTGCCGCTGGCGGGCCGTGCGGGCGACGAACCACGCCATGGCCAGGCCGACGAGGAAGGCGACCAGGATCAGCCAGGAGCCGTCACCCCAGATGGCGCGCGGAAAATAGAAGCCGCGCTGGTTGAGGAAGGAGCCGAAGGGCAGGTTGTAGCTCTCGCGCGGCGGCGGCAGCACGGCGAGCACACCGGAATACCAGAAGAAGATGACCAGCAGCGGCGGGATGTTGCGGAAGATTTCGACATAGACCGTGCAGATCTTGCGGATCAGCCAGTTCTGCGAAAGACGGCCGATGCCGACGACGAAGCCGATGATCGTGGCGGTGATGATGCCGGCGACGGCGACGATGATCGTGTTGATCAGCCCGACGATGATGGCGCGGCCATAGGTCGAATCCGACGTATAGGCGATCGGCGTGTCCGAGATATCGAAGCCGGCCCGCCCCTTCAGGAAGCCGAAGCCGGAGGCGATGTGCAGGCGTGCCAGATTGTCGATGACGTTCTGCACGATCCACCAGACCGAGCCGAACAGAATGACGATGACCAGCGTCTGGAAGAAAAGGCTGCGTACCTTAGGGTCATTGATGAAGGAAGCCCTGCTCGGCTCCTCGCGAAGGATTTCCTGCGATGCCATGCGACCGTCCCCTGGAAAGAGAAACCGGGAGGCAGACAGCCTACCTCCCGGATCACATTTCGATCAGCGGATCGGCGGAGCGTATTGCAGACCGCCTTTGGTCCAGAGCGCGTTGATGCCGCGCGCGATCTTGAGCGGGCTGCCCGAGCCGACATTCTTCTCGAACACTTCGCCGTAATTACCGACAGCCTTGACGATGTTCACGACCCAGTCGTTGGAGACGCCGAGATCGGTGCCGATCTTGGTGTCAGCCTCCTGGCCGAGCACGCGCTTGATCTCGGGGTTGTCGGAGGCCTTCATCTCCTCGACATTGGCCTTGGTGATGCCGAGCTCCTCGGCGTCGAGCAGCGCGAAATAGGTCCACTTGACGATGTGGTACCACTGGTCGTCGCCCTGGCGCACGGCTGGGCCGAGCGGCTCCTTGGAGATGATCTCGGGCAGCACGACATGGTCGGCCGGCGAACCCAGCGTCAGGCGGATGCCGTAGAGGCCCGACTGGTCGGTGGTGTAGACGTCGCAGCGACCGGCGTCATAGGCGGCGTTGACCTCTTCCAGCTTCTCGAACACGACGGGGTTGTACTCCATCTTGTTCGACTTGAAGTAGTCGGCGAGGTTGAGCTCGGTCGTGGTGCCGCTCTGCACGCAGACGGCGGCGCCCGAAAGCTGCAGCGCCGAGTTCACGCCCGGCAGCTTCTTGGCGTTGATCATGAAACCCTGGCCGTCATAGTAGGTGACGCCGATGAAGTTCAGACCAAGCGCGGTGTCGCGATTGATGGTCCAGGTGGTGTTGCGCGACAGGATGTCGACCTCGCCCGACTGCAGCGCGGTGAAGCGCTCCTTGGCGCTGAGCGGCGTGAACTTGACCTTGGAGCCGTCGCCGAAGACGGCGGCCGCGACGGCGCGGCAGAAGTCGGCGTCGATGCCCTGCCAGTCACCCTTGTCGTCCGGCGCCGAGAAGCCGGCCAGACCGGTGGAGACGCCGCACTGGATGAAGCCCTTCTGC
>NZ_RZOS01000729.1:0-1841 GCF_004022605.1 Mesorhizobium sp. M4B.F.Ca.ET.089.01.1.1 | reverse complement strand
CCTTCAAGGGCAAGGTGCTGCACAGCGCCGACTATACCGAGGCGGCCCCTTTTGTCGGCAGGAAGGTGCTGGTCATCGGCATGGGCAACACCGGCGCCGAGATCGCGCTCGACCTTGCCGAGAGTGGCGCCCACCCGACGCTCTCGGTGCGCAAGGGCGTCCACATCGTGCCGCGCCAACTGTTCGGCGTGCCGATCCAGATGGTGGGCATCGCCAGCCGGCCGATGCCGCAGGGTCTCAACGACCGCATGTTTCCGATCATCCTGGACCTGGCGCTGGGCAAGCTCGAGAAATACGGCATCGTCAGGCCGAAGGAGGGCATCCTGAAGCAGATCGACGCCGGCCGCATCCCGGTCATCGATGTCGGCACCGTGGCGGCGATCAAGGCCGGCCGGATCAAGGTGGCACCCGACGTCAAGCACTTCGGCGAGCGCGGCGCCACCTTCGTCGACGGCGGGCAGGAGGAATTCGACGCCGTCATCCTCGCCACCGGCTACCGCCCGGCCTACGACAACTTCCTGCCGGCGGAGCTCAGGCCGCAGAAGAGCGGCGTCAATGCCCGCTCCTCGGAACTCGGCCTCTACCTCGTCGGCTTCCACAATCCCGTCACCGGCCTGCTGCGCGAAATCGGCCTGGAAGCTATGGCCGTGGCCGCCGATATCGAGAAGCGGGGATGAGGGCGGCTTCCGACGACGAGGGGACAAACGACACTCATGCCGACCAGAGGATGGGACATGCTGCCTCAGATGCAGGAACTTTTTGAGTTCTTCGGTCCGCACGTAGACATCGCCGGCGGCCGTTCAGAGCCGCTTCGGGGCCTAGCATAGATCGGGTGGACCATACCCCTGCGCTATGCGAAGCCGGTCCCGATTGCACGAAAGGACCACCATGCTCACGCTCTACGATTATCTGCCGTCGCAGAATGGCTGGAAGGTGAGGGTCCTGCTCGGCTTGCTCGGCATCGCCTACGAAACCCGCGTCGTCTCGATTTTCGAGGGCGAGAGCCACACGGAGGCTTTCCTCAAGCTCAACCCGGCCGGCGCCGTGCCGGTGCTCGCCGTTGAGAACGGGCAGGCGATCGCCGAGTCCAACGCGATCCTCGTGTGCGTCGCGGAGGGCACATCCTATCTGCCGGCAGACCGGCTTCTCCGCGCCAAGGTGATGCAATGGCTGTTCTTCGAGCAGTACTATGTCGAGCCGGTGATTGGCTCGCTGCGCTACTGGGTCCTGACCGGGCGGCTCGAGCGCAACCAGGCGATGGTTTCGGGCAAGCGCGAAGCCGGCGCCCGCACGCTGGCGGCGCTGGAGCGCAGCCTCGTCGACGGAGCGTTCCTTGTCGGTGACACTCTCACCATTGCCGACATCGCCGTCTATGCCTACAGCCACCGCGCCGAGGATTGCGGCTTTAAGCTCGCGGACTATCCGTTCGTGACGGCGTGGATCGGCCGGGTGCGGGACGCGATCGGTCCCGACTATCCCGTCCATCCTTACAGCATCGATCCACATTCCGGCGCCTGACGCCCGCTCGCCGAGGATCGCGTTTCGAATCCGCGCCAAACCCGGCTCTGCCATTGCCTATCCGATTTCGCGCCCCAGATTCCGTCGCCAGGGCCGGGCCCTTCGGCGCCGGGCCGGCGCGGAGGTGACAATGACACGCGACGACATCATTTCAGTGCTGGGTCCGGTGGACGAGGCCGTCCTCGCCGACATCGCGCTGACCGGCGCCAGCCTTGGAGAACTGCGCGAGGCCTTCGCCTGGATCGGCGCCGACGAGGCGCTGGTCAATGAGGGTCGCCATTTGCCGGGCGCGCGGGTGGCGCGGCTGATCGAGATCCTCGAGC
>NZ_RZOS01000728.1:0-1843 GCF_004022605.1 Mesorhizobium sp. M4B.F.Ca.ET.089.01.1.1 | reverse complement strand
CCTCGGCATTGATGGCGTAGACGATCTGCATGTGGCGCGGCAGCAGCCGCTCGAACAGCGGCACCGGCCAGCTTTCCAGCGCCTCCGGCAGCAGCGTGTGGTTGGTGTAGCCGAAGGTGCGCTTGGTGATGTCCCAGGCCTGGTCGAAATCCATGCCGTGGACGTCCATCAGGAGCCGCATCAGTTCGGGCACGGCGATCGCCGGATGGGTGTCGTTGAGATGGATCGCCGCCTTGTCCGGCAGCGACTGCAGATCGCCATATTGGCTGAGATGGCGCTGCACGATGTCCTGCAGCGAGGCGGTGGAGAAGAAATACTCCTGGCGCAGCCTGAGCTCCTGCCCGGCCATGTGGGAATCGGCGGGATAGAGCACGCGCGACAGGGCGTCGGCCTTGTTGCTTTCGGCCAGCGCGCCGATGTGGTCGCCAGCGTTAAACTTGTCGAGCAGGATCGGATCGATCGGCATGCCGGACCACAGCCGCAGCGTGTTGACGCGGTTGGCCCGCCAGCCGGCGACCGGCGTGTCGTAGGCGACCGCCAGCACATGCTCGGTCGGCTTCCAGACGTGGCGCTCGAGCCTGCCGTCCTTGGAGGTGATCGATTCCACCGAGCCGCCGAAGCCGACCTCGAAGGAGCGCTCGCGGCGCTCGAACTCCCAGGGATTGCCGTGGTCGAGCCAGGTTTCCGGCAACTCCACCTGCCAGCCGTCATGGATCTCCTGGCGGAACATGCCGTTGGCGTAGCGGATGCCGTAGCCATGCGCCGGAATGCCGACGGTGGCCATGCTCTCCATGAAGCAGGCGGCGAGCCGGCCAAGACCGCCATTGCCGAGCGCGGCATCGGGTTCGAGCCCGGCGATGAGATCGAGGTCGACGCCGAGCGAGCGCAGCGCCTCGCGCATGTTGTCCATCAGGCCGAGATTGGAGAATGCGTCGCGCATCAGGCGGCCGATGAGGAATTCCAGCGACAGGTAGTAAACGCGCTTTTCCTGCTGGGCGTAGGCCTCCTGCGTGGCCTGCATCCATTGATCGACGACGCGGTCGCGCACGACCTTGATCGATGCGGTCAGCCAGTCGTACTGGGTGGCGACGTTGGTGCCCTTGCCGACCCGGTATTTGAGGGCCAGCAAGACCTCGTCGGCGAGCGTCTTGGGGTCGGGGATTTCCAGGATGGGAGCTTCGGTCGTCATCGCGCTTGTCATGTCGCCTCTCGTGCGGTTGCCATGATCATACCGGCTTTCACGGTTCCTCCCACCCTACCCCAGTGCATTGCAGCATATATTCAATCGATTTAGGTCGACAGGCAACCGATTCATCTGCGGCAAATTACCCGTCGCGGCGAATCAGGCAGCCAGCGCGTCCTCCGGCGGCTTCTTGGCGCCGGTCATCAGGGCGACGGCATCCGACATGGAAATCTGCTTCGGATCGACGACGCACAGGCGCCGTCCGAGCCGGTGGATGTGGATGCGGTCGGCGACCTCGAACACATGCGGCATGTTGTGCGAGATGAGCACGATCGGCAGGCCGCGCTTCTTGACGTCGAGGATCAGTTCCAGCACGCGGCGGCTTTCCTTGACGCCGAGGGCGGCGGTCGGCTCGTCCATGATCACCACTTTCGAGCCGAAGGCGGCGGCGCGCGCCACCGCCACGCCCTGGCGCTGGCCGCCTGACAGCGTTTCCACCGCCTGGCTGATGTTCTGGATGGTCATCAAGCCGAGTTCGGTGAGCTTGTCGCGGGCGCGCTTTTCCATCGCCGGACGGTCGAGCATGCGCAGCCAGCTGCCGAGCGGGCCAGGTTTGCGGATCTCGCGGCCGAGGAACATGTTGTCGGCGATCGACAGCGC
>NZ_RZOS01000727.1:0-1852 GCF_004022605.1 Mesorhizobium sp. M4B.F.Ca.ET.089.01.1.1 | reverse complement strand
CCCGCATCCTCCGCGGAACCCGTCGACATCGAGCTGGTGCTTGCCGTCGACGTCTCGCTGTCGATGTCGCCTGAAGAGCTCGAGATCCAGCGCCATGGCTACGCGGCGGCCCTGACGCACGATCTGGTGCTGCGAGCCATTGCCGACGGCGCCTATGGCAAGATCGCCGTCACCTATGTCGAATGGGCGGGCAGCAACTGGCAGCGGGTCATCGTGCCGTGGACGGCGATCGCCAACCGGGCCGATGCCGAGCGCGTGGTCGAGCAGCTCAACGCCCACCCGCCGGACAGCGCCAGGCGCACCTCGATTTCCGGCGCGCTGGAATTCGGCAGCGATCTTTTCGCCGAAAGCGGCTTTCAGGGCGTCAAGCGCGTCATCGACATTTCCGGCGACGGGCCCAACAACCAGGGCGCGCCCGTCAACCTCGCGCGCGATATCGTGGTGAGCCAGGGCTTCACCATCAACGGCAGCCCGTTGATGACGCGCGGCGGCTTCACCGGCGCCTACGACGTCAATGATCTCGACCGCTATTACAGCGACTGCGTCATCGGTGGTCCCGGCGCCTTCATGATCCCGGTCAACGACTGGACGCAGTTTCCGGAAGCGATCCGCCGCAAGCTTGTGCTGGAGCTTGCCGGTCCAGGTTCGCCGCAATGGGCGGCCGATGAGGCAGCTGATCCGCCGATGGTGCTCGCCCAGGACAAGCCGATCGTGGATTGTCAGGTCGGCGAGAAAATGTGGCGCGACCGCAGCTGGATGTTCGACAGCCGCTAGTTGTCATGCCCCGGCTTGCCTGTCCGGTGTCGGCCATGCAAAGTCGTCGCGCCGTGCCGATCATACGGCTTCCATGCGCAAACGAGGAGACGTCCCATGAAATCTGTCGCAATCCTGATGGCGGCCGCATCGGTGTTTTGCGCCGGCAGCGCCAGTGCTCAGTATTACGGCGATGCGGGCTGCATCATGTTCGAGCACTCGAATTTTCGCGGCCGCGCGCTGGAATTGGGAGCGGACGATTCGGTGAGCTTTCGTGGCGGCCAGTTCTGGAACGACCGCGTTTCCTCGGTGATCGTGAGCCGCGGCTGCACCCTCGTCGCCTATTCGGATACGAGGATGCGAGGCCGGTCGATCGAGCTCAATCGCAGGGTCCGCGATTTCAGCAATACTGGCTGGAACGATCGCATCTCATCGGCCGAATGCTACTGCGGCGAGCGGTATTGAGCCGGCCGTGATCTGAGCCAGGACTGCCCGCCATCAAGCGGAGATTCAAGACTCCGACCGGGCCTTTGCACCCGGCGCTGGGACTGCCGCCTCCACGCGCTCGTTCTGGTCCGTCTGCTGTTCCGCGGGCGTCGCTGCCGCAAGCGCTCGCGGGCCGCCGAGCTGGGCAATGCCCTGGACCAGGCAGGTGGCGGCGGTGGCGACGATCAGCCACCGGCTCCAGCGCATGAAATGCGCGTCGCTGATGGCATCGAGGGCGCGCCGCGAAAGCTGCGTCCCGATTGCCGCCAGCGCGATTGCCAGCGCCACCGCCGTCGGCGCCAGGACGTCGGTGCCGGCGATCAGCAACTGTCCGAAATAGACGACCTTGAGGAAGTGCCCAAGCGCCTGGATGGCGGCCTTGGTCGCCACGGTCTGCTGGCGGTCTAGTCCGGTGCGTATGAAGAAGACGTCGAGGATCGGCCCCGAGACCCCGGCGGTGAGCTGCAGCATCGTGCAGAGGAAGCCGCAGCAGGCGCCGTGGCCGCCGCGGCGGATGTCGGGCGCGATGGCGCGCGGCACGGACAGCCCGGCACAGGAGAGCAGCGCCAGCGTGATCAGCGCGACCGGCTTGCTCGGCACCAGCTCGCGCGCC
>NZ_RZOS01000726.1:0-1856 GCF_004022605.1 Mesorhizobium sp. M4B.F.Ca.ET.089.01.1.1 | reverse complement strand
GGTGGCCTTGGGGAGGCCAATCGTAGTCAAGTCAGTTCGTCAGGCAGCGCGGCTGAAGCGGTCGATCCTGAAATCATCGAGCGGCGTTTCGCAACGGCCGGTCGTGATGAGTTCGGCCATGGCATCGCCGACGCCGGGACCGAGCTGGAAGCCGTGTCCGCAGAAGCCGAAGGCGTGGAACAGGCCTGGCGTCGTCGCCGAACATCCCATCACCGCGAGCATGTCCCGCACATAGCCCTCGCACCCGGACCAGGTGCGGATGACCGCGACCTTTGCGATTGCCGGCAGCAGCCGCGCGACGGCGCGCAACTGTAAAGGCAGGCGCATGGGGTCGGCTCTTGCATGGCCGGGTTCGAGATCCACCGGCACCCTTTCGGCCGCGCCGCCGAAGACGATGTTGCCGCGCTCGACCTGGCGCAGGTAAGCGCCGTACTCCTTGTCGCGGGTCCAGATGCCGACTACGGGGAGAATTCTGTGCGGCAGCGGCTCGGTCACGCCCATCTGCGGGCCGCGGGCCTCGAGAGGGACGTCTTCGCCGAACTGTGCGGCGATGCGCGCGCCCCAGGCGCCGGCGGTGTTGAGCAGGCACTCGGCGGCGAACGCACCCTTCGAGGTGGCGACGTGGAAACCGGAGTTATCGCGGCTGACGCTCTCGACCTCGGCTTCCTCGATGATTTCCGCGCCCAGCCCGCGGGCCGCCTCGGCAAAGGCTGGTGCGATCAGCCGCGGATTGCCGCTGCCGTCCTGCGGCGAGAACGACGCAGCGATCGCTTCGGGGCCGAGGCCGGGAAAGCGGACACGGATCTCTCGCGGGGTCAGTTCCTCCAACTCGAGCCCCCAGGGTCGCGCCGTGTCGGCATAGGCCCGCATGTCGGCGAGACCGCCCTCATCGAAGATCAGCCGGATGTGTCCGGTGGCGCGGAACTCCACGTTACGGCCAAGCATTCTTTCGGCCTCGCCCCACAGCTTGAGCGAGCGGTGGGCCAGCGGAAGCTGGGACAGATGGCGCCCGGTGCGTCGGATGTTGCCGAAGGAGGCGACGGTTGCTCCGGCGCCGATTCGGTTGCGCTCGATCAGCGTCACGCGCGCGCCGCGCCTGGCGAGGAAATAGGCCGAAGCCGTCCCCATCAGGCCGCCGCCCAGCACGATCACATCCATAGCGGCCCTCGCAAACAGTGCCCGAATTTCGACCGATCTTGTCGACGCCGCGCCGATGCGTCAAAGATGGGTTTGGACGAAAACCATAAGCTTGACCTATGGAGTGACAATGCGGGCGCGGCAGCTCGAAGTGTTCATAGCCGTCATGCGCGCCGGCACCGTGACCGCCGCGGCGCGGATGCTGAACATCTCCCAGCCTGCGCTCAGCCAGATCCTGCTCCACACCGAGGACGAACTCGGCTTCACGCTGTTCGAGCGCGTCAAGGGACGGCTGCGGCCGACGCCGGAGGCGCTTGAGATTTTCGCCGATGCCGAAAGGCTGTCGGCGGGGCTGGAGGGCCTGCGGCGCAAGACCACCGACCTGCGCCTGGGTCGGGCTGGGCTCGTGCGTGTCGCGGCCTCGCCGCCGCCGGCCATGGCGATATTGCCGCGCGCGTTCACCAGTTTCCGGGCGCAGCATCCAGGCATTCTGCTGCGTTCCCACATGGCGCCGATCGCAGCCATCGTCGACATGCTGCGCGCCGGCGACGCCAGCCTGGGCGTCGCCTTGGACGACCGCCTGCCTCCCGATATCGAGGCGGAGGTGATCGGCAGTGTCGGCTTCGCCTGCCTGCTGCCGGCCGGGCATCCGTTGGCCAGGAAAGCCGAGTTGACGCTCGCCGATCTCGCCGGAGAGGAGCTGATATCCTATCGCGGCA
>NZ_RZOS01000725.1:0-1865 GCF_004022605.1 Mesorhizobium sp. M4B.F.Ca.ET.089.01.1.1 | reverse complement strand
CCTCTGTCTGAAGCCTGAGAGACTCGCGCCCCGTAACTCTGTCGGCAGCGCTTACACCTTCGGCGCGGGGCACGAGCCCCGACTTTCCAGAGTGTCTTTCCCGTCTACGGTTCTTTTGCCTGAGAGATTTCGGGCGATTTCCCCTTCGGCGGCAGCTCTCGCTGCTCTCTCCCGCAAACAGGTAGGACTCAGGGTTGAGCCCTCGACTCCTCATCCATAGCCCGTCAACGACACCTTGTCACCTGCCTGCGACATCTTGCTGACAAGTCTTCGCTAACCACGCGGTTTGCCGGTTTTTCAAGACACTGCTGGTATGTTGGGTCGAAACGACCTTTGGGTCCGGCTACGGCCGGCGGCGACGGGGACAAAAATGGGCGAACTGATCATGAGCGCTCCGGTGGCGGGGCTGACCTCCAAGAACCGAATCACGGCCGAAGACGTGGTGATGCTGCGCCGCGAAGTATTTGGTGACGGCGTGGTAAGCCGTGGCGAGGCCGAGGCGCTGTTCGCGCTCGACCAGACGGCGCGCGACAAATGCCAGGAATGGCCGGCGTTCTTCGTCGAGGCGGTCACCGATTACATCGTCCACCAGGAAAAGCCGACGGGCTATATCTCCGAGGACAATGCCGACTGGCTGATCCGGACGATCTCGCGCGACGGCATGGTCGACAGCCTGACCGAGCTCGAGCTCCTGGTGCATGTGCTGGAGAAAGCCAAATCGTCGCCCAGCCGGCTTTCCGCCTATGCGCTGGAGCAGGTCTCGCATGCGGTGGTCGACGGCAAGGGGCCGCTGATGCTGGGCGGCCAACTGGTTCCGGGATTGGTGGCCAAGGCCGAAGTCGACCTGTTGCGCCGCATCCTCTACGCCTACGGCGGCGACGGCAATATCGCGATAACCCGCGCCGAGGCAGACGTGCTGTTCAGGATCAACGAGAGCACGGCGGCGGCTAGCAACGATCCGTCCTGGAACGAACTGTTCGTGAAGGCGATCGCCAACTTCGTCATGTGCTCGGCCGGCTACGAAGCGCCGACGCGGGATGTGGCGCTGCGCCAGGAGAACTTCCTCGATGCGGGCGAGCCGAACATCGGCGGCTTCTTCGGCCGCATGGTTTCCGGCGGGCTTGCCGGCATCATGGAGGCCTACCGCTCGCCCGACGATATCGAGGCCGATTGGGAAGCCAGGAACCGGGCCGTCGAGGCAATGGCCCGCCGCGCCGAGACGGTCGACGCCGGCGAAGCGAAGTGGCTGGCGGAGCGGATCGGCCCGAACCGGCCGCTCAGCGAGAACGAGCGCGCGCTGCTGACGCTGATCAAGCACGCCTCGCCGGAAATCCATCCGGCACTGAAGCCGCTGCTGGATAAGGTCGCCTAGGCGGCGACCGTCCTGCAGAGAATGATGTTGGAATGGCCTTCGGGCCACCCGGCGAATTCGCCCATACGCTCGAAGCCCGCCCTCTCGTAGAGACCCGGTGCCTGGAAGTCGTGCGTTGCGACCCAGATGCGTCGAACTCCTCTCGCGGAAGCCTCGGCTACGAAGGCATCGAGCAGCTTACTGCCATGGCCAAGACCTCGACAGGCCTCGTCGACCCACATCAGCTTTAGTTCGGCGATCCCCGCCCAGGAATGGCCCGCAGCGATGCCAATCGGGCGTCCGGCTGTGTCCCGCAGCAGAAAGACTAGGCCGCGATCATCGTCGCGGCCTGTCAGACGCCGGTTGTCGCCGTCGAGACGTTCCTCAATGGCGTTGAGCTCGGTCGGCGCAAGATCGTGCTCAGCCCGCAGGCGAGGAAAATCAAATGCCGCCGTACCAGTCGTAGCCATTGTCTTCCCAGTAGCCGCCGCGGCCGCCGCCGATCGCGGCGAAG
>NZ_RZOS01000724.1:0-1866 GCF_004022605.1 Mesorhizobium sp. M4B.F.Ca.ET.089.01.1.1 | reverse complement strand
ATGCATGCACCGCAAGCTCGTTGAAGCGCGTCCGCGGAAAGCGCCTGAACAGCTCGATGACGCGCCGCGAGCGCTGCCCCGCCACGCCGATATTGTCCAGTACGAAGTCGAGCAGCGGCAGGCTGCCGAGATCGCTGAGCGCGATGGCCGCGGCGATCCTGACTTCGCGCGAGCGGTCCTCGGCCAGCGCCGAAAGCAGGCGTGCCGACGCATCCTCCGAATCCAGCGCCGCGAGCATCTCGGCGGCGTGGATGCGTTCGGCGACGTTGCCTCGTTCAAGCTGCCTGCCGACACGGGCCGGCATGCCGCATTCCTTGAAGGCGGCAAGGACGTCGTCGTGCTCCGCGCCGCGCAGCAGCGACAGGAATTCGAAGCCGGCATTGATCGCCACCCCGGCCGGCACCGCGAGGATGGCCGCCTTCAGGGCCTCGCGGTCGCGGTTTTCGGTGAAGGCGATCAGCGCCGTCAGAAGCTGGCGCCGCTGATCGGCGTTGGCCGTGCCGCGGCGCTCCTGCAGCACCCGGCGCAGGATCAGGATCAGCATGATCGCGATGGAAAGTGCGCCAAGCAGGATGGAGAGGTCCCAGACGTACCACATGGTCAGAACCGCGCGGTCAGGCCGAGCCCGACGATGGTTCGGTCGAATGTCGGGCGTTGCTCATGCGCGATGCTGGCGCGCAGCGTCAGCGGATCGGTGACGTCGAAGGAAACGCCGCCAAAGACGGTGCGCGTCGGCACCAGCGTGCCGTCGGAGATTTCGGGCGCGTCGGCGTAGCCGCCGAACACGTTGAAGCGCTGCGTCACCGCGAGGTCGGCGCGCAGCACATAGCCGTCGGCGCGGGTGCCGATATCGTCCTCGGCATGCACCCAGCGGGCGGACAGCCCGAGCCGGCCGTCGAGGATGTAGCCCTGCACCCAGGGCGAGACGGTGGTGACACCGGCGTTGGCGAAATCGTCGTAGCGGGCGTCGATGTTGAGCGAGACCGGTCCGAACGCTTTCGCCGGCGCCACGACCTGCCAGGACGCGCCAGCGCCGATCGAATAGCGCGCCAGGAAATCGGCATCCGGCGTTGCGGCTGCCAGCGCATAGGCGGAGAAGGCGGGCGAAAATGCCTGGTCGATGCGGCCCTCGACCTGGACGTCGGTGTGTCCGTAGCGGGTCGCCACCCGCGTGCGGCCTGAAAGGGTCGTCGCCGGCGACAGCCGATAGGCAAGGCCGGCCGCGCTGTCGGTCCAGTCGCCGAGGCCGCCCGTGAGGTCGCTGACCTCCGTGCCGATGTCGAGCCGCCATTTGCGCGGCGGCGGCACCGCCAGCCGCTGCTCGATCTCGGCGGAGCCGGGCTCGATGGCGAGCGCCTGGTTGTAGGCTGCCCGCGCGGCCGCGTCGTCGCCCTCGGCGCGGCGGACGTCGCCGATCCCCACCAGCGCCTCCGCATTGCGCGGATCGATCGCAAGCACGCGATCGAATGATTGCCCGGCCCGCGTGTAGTCCGCTTCGAGAAGAGAAATCCTGGCGTCGAGGTTCAGCGCCTCGACATTGTCCGGCGCTGAGGCCAGCACGTCATCGACTATCGCGCGGGCGCGCGGCACGTCGCCTTGCCAGATCGCCAGGCGGACCTTGCCGAGTCGGGCGTCGAGCAAGCCGGGCTTGATCGCCAGGGCCCGGTCGAAGAACTGCCCGGCCTCGTCGAAGCGCTGGCCGGCGCCAGCGACCAGGCCAAGGGCGACCAGGACGTCGGTGTTCCTCGGCGCCAGCTTTAGCGCCCGGCGATAGGCCCGCTCGGCCTCGGCCAGCTTGCCCGCGGCCTTGAGCCGCCTGCCCTGCTCCATCAGCCCGGCGACGGGATCGGGCCGCCACAGCGGCGC
>NZ_RZOS01000723.1:0-1870 GCF_004022605.1 Mesorhizobium sp. M4B.F.Ca.ET.089.01.1.1 | reverse complement strand
GAGGAAGCGCTCACGCGACGGGTAGCCGGACGCGATCTGCTCGAGCTGCAGGAGGTCGGCCCGGCGCATCGTTGCGTCCTCGTGCATGCGCTCGAGATGCGGTTCGTACCAGAGCCGGATCCGCTCAAGGTCGGCCGGCCATTTCGCGCCGGCGCGCAGGCCTTCGTAGAGCGCCAGGAAGGAAGGCCAATCCTCGGCCGCTCGCTGCGGCGGCCGGTAGCGGGCGAGCCCCATCGCCTCGTCGAGCGACGTCGCCATCGTCTCGACGATCTGCGCGGCCGCCGACGGCCCGATGCCCGGCATAAGCTGCAGCACGCGGAAGCCGGCGACGCGGTCGCGCGGATTTTCGGCGAAGCGCAGCACCGCCAGCATGTCCTTGACATGGGCGGCATCGAGGAACTTCAGCCCGCCGAACTTGACGAAGGGGATGTTGCGGCGGGTCAACTCGATCTCCAGCGGCCCGCTGTGATGCGAGGCGCGGAACAGCACGGCCTGCGACTTCAGCGCCGTGCCGGCCTCGCGCTCGGCGAGGATCGCGTGGCAGGCATAGCTTGCCTGCTCGGCCTCGTCGCGTACGGTGACCAGAAGCGGCTTTTCGGACGATCTGCGCTCGCTCCAGAGGTTCTTGGTGAAGCGCTCGGCGGCCTCCCCGATCACCGCGTTGGCCGCCGCCAGGATCGTCTCGGTCGAGCGGTAGTTGCGCTCCAGCGTGACGATTGCCGCTGCCCGGGCGAACTGCGTGGGGAAGTCGAGGATGTTGCGCACTTCCGCGGCGCGGAACGAATAGATCGACTGCGCGTCGTCGCCCACCACCGTCAGGCCGGCGCCGTCGGGTTTCAGTGCCGTCAGGATCGAGGCCTGCAGCCGGTTGGTGTCCTGGTATTCGTCGACCAGCACATGGTCGAAGCGGCCGCCGAGATGCGCCGCGATCTCCGGCTCGGCCGCCATCTGCGCCCAGTAGAGCAGGAGGTCGTCGTAATCGAGTACGTTCTGCGCCTGCTTGGCCTCGACATAGGCCGCGAACAGGTCCTTCAACTGCTCTGCCCAGCCGGCGCACCATGGGAACACACCGCCCAGCACCTCGCCGAGCGGCGCCTGCGCGTTGACGGCGCGCGAATAGATCTGCAGGCAGGTGCCCTTGGTCGGGAAACGGCTCTCCGTCTTGGAGAAGCCAAGCTCGTGCCGGGCAAGGTTCATCAGGTCGGCGGAATCCTCGCGGTCATGGATGGTGAAGGCGGGATCGAGGCCGATCTCCAGTGCATAGTCGCGCAGCAGCCGGGCGCCAATGCCGTGGAAGGTACCGGCCCAGGAGAGCGCGTCAGCGATGACGGAAGCATCGCGCCCCAGCACCTCGCCGGCGATGCGCTCGACGCGCTTGGCCATTTCAGAGGCGGCTCAGCGCGAGAACGTCATCAACAGGATGCGGCGCGGATCGGCGCCTTTGACGATCAGATGCGCCACGCGATGCGCCAGCGTGCTGGTCTTTCCCGACCCCGCCCCGGCGATGACCAGCAGCGGCGCCGCGACCTGGCCGTCGCCATGCTCGACCGCCAGCCGCTGTTCGGCATTGAGCTTGTCGAGATAGGCTGGCCGCAAGGACGAATCACGGAGGGCGAGGTTCATCGCCCATCAAGCATCGTTTCCGCTTTGTTCGCAATGGTGGCGACCCTGCCAATCTCCGCCAAAAGGGGCAGTTTGGCTTAACCTACCGCCTTGGCTCGGCACCCATCGCCGCCGACTGGCGTCGCAGCGACCGGCGTTCATCATCATCCTGCAATGGCAGTGGCTCGAAGCCGTCGGGCACCTCGTCGATGACTTTCTTGGCGAAGCGATAGGTCGCATAGGCGAACAGGCCAACAATCAGCAGACG
>NZ_RZOS01000722.1:0-1870 GCF_004022605.1 Mesorhizobium sp. M4B.F.Ca.ET.089.01.1.1 | reverse complement strand
GCTGACGGCGGCGCAAAGATTGCCGCCGGCGCTGTCGCCGCAAAGCAGGACGGGGCGTTCGTAAGCGGCGGCGGCCCATTCGAAGGCTGCCATGACATCGTCGAAGGCGGCCGGGTGCAGGTGCTCCGGCGCCAGCCGATAGTCGACGGAAACCACCTCGAAGCCGGTGCGGGCGCAGAGCTCGGCGCAGACATCGTCATGGCTGTCCAGCCCGCCGAGGATGAAGCCGCCGCCATGGACGTAGAGCACCATCGCCGCCCTCTGCGGTTTTGCGTTGCGATAGAGGCGGATCGGGATGTCTTGCGCGGGCGCCGGGATGGCTGTGGTCTCGACCGTCACGCCTTGCGGATAGCCGGCAAAGAATTCCCGGCACATGCGGTCATAGATCGCGCGCTGCTCTGCGATCGTGTAGTCGATCGTATCCGGCGGATAGTAGGAGTTGGTCTTCTCGATGAAGGCCCAGGTCTCGGCGTCGATGAGGGTTTTGTAGTTGGTCATGCAGGATGACCAACTTTCGGTGATGGCGCCCAGGCCCCCCTCTCTGTCCTGCCGGACATCTCCCCCTCAAAGGGGGAGATCAGATGTCGCGAAGGCTTTCGCCTATCTTCTACGCTGGAAGAAAAGCGTAGAGGCTGAAACTGCCGATCTCGCCGCTTGAGGGAGAGATGCCCGGCAGGGCAGAGGGGGGTGCCTCGCGCCATCACCTCCGCAGAGTCACTTCCCCTTCCACACCGGGTCGCGCTTCTCGGCGAAGGCCCGGAACCCTTCCATATTGTCTTCCGACCCATAGAGGATATCGACGGTCGGCAGTTGGCGGCGTGTCACCTTGTTCATTGCGTCCTGGAAGGTGAGCGCCTCGGCCACGCGCGCGGTCTCCTTGATCGCGGCGAAGACCAGCGGCGGGCCGCTGGCCAGCATCCGCGCGATCTCCCAGACGCGGTCCTCGAGCTTGTCCTTGGGCAGCACCTCGTTGACCAGGCCCCAGCGATGCGCTTCCGCGACAGCCATCCAGCGGCCGGTGAGCAAAAGGTCCATCGCGACATGGTAGGGAATGCGTTTCGGCAGCTTGATCGTCGCAGCGTCGGCCAGCGTGCCGGCGCGGATCTCGGGCAACGCGAAGGAGGAATGGTCCGAGGCGTAGATCAGGTCGCAGGACAGCGCCAGTTCGAAGCCGCCGCCGACCGCCATGCCGTTGACGCAGGCGATGACCGGCTTGTTGAGGTCGCGCAATTCCTGCAGCCCGGCGAAGCCGCCGACGCCATAATCGCCGTCGACCGCGTCGCCGCCGGCGGCCGCCTTGAGGTCCCAGCCGGCGCAGAAGAACTTGTCGCCGGCGGTCTTGACGATGGCGACGCGCAATTCGGGATCGTCGCGGAACGCCTTGAACGTCTCGCCCATCAGCCGCGACGTCTTCAGGTCGATGGCGTTGGCCTTCGGCCGGTCGAGCGTGACCTCGAGGATCGCGCCCTCGCGGCGGGTCGAAATGACGTCAGACATTCTTCTTTTCTCCAAGCACCAGCAGCGCGTCGGCGATCCAGGCGCCCTTGCCTTCGGCGCAGACGATGAGCGGATTGATGTCGAGCTCCTCGATCTCGCCGGCATTCTGCTGCACGAAGCCGGCGATGCCGGCGATGGCGTCGATGGCAGCCTGAACATCGGCCTTGGGCCGGCCGCGATAGCCTTCGAGCAGCGGATAGAGCTTCAGTCCACGCAGGGCCGCTTCGATGTCGTCGCGGGTCGCCGGCAGCATCAAAGTGACGCTGTCTCGCAACAATTCGACCAGCACGCCGCCGGTGCCGAGCGTCATCACCGCGCCGAACATCGGGTCGCGGGTGAAGCCGACGATCAGCTCGGCGACGCCGTCGCGCAC
>NZ_RZOS01000721.1:0-1873 GCF_004022605.1 Mesorhizobium sp. M4B.F.Ca.ET.089.01.1.1 | reverse complement strand
GTCGAGCAGGCCGCGCGTGCGGGGCCTGAACGGCGCGATGAAGAGATCGAGAACCGGACGACGAAGCGTGTTGTAAAGGGTGGTGGTCATTGCCGTGTCCTTTCGGGTTCGAGTTCGATGACCAGAGCATGCCGTTTTCCGGCCTTGGATTCCAATCGAACCTCGCGTAGCATGCATCAGGAGGATTGATGCGTCATGAGTTGGGAGCTGCCGCCGCTAGGCGCCATCCGCGTGTTTGAGGCCGCGGCGCGGCTGGGCAGTTTCACCAAGGCGGCCGAAGAACTCGGCATGACCCAGTCGGCGGCCAGCTATCAGATCAAGGTGCTGGAAGAACGCGCGGGAACGCCGCTTTTCATAAGAAAAACAAGACAGATCGCCCTGACCGAGGCCGGACAGCAGTTGGCGCCGCACGCATCAGGCGCGTTCTCGGCCCTGGCCGATGCGTGGGTCGCGACCAAGGGCGGCGCGACCGGCGTGCTGTCGGTGACGACCATGGAGACCTTCGCAACGAACTGGCTGGCCGTATGGCTTGGAACATTCCAGCTGATGCATCCCGATCTCGCCGTGAAGGTGAACACATCGCCCCGCCTGGTCGATTTCACGCGCGAGGACATGGATGTCGGGATCCGCACCGGCACCGGAAAATGGCCCGGCCTGACGGCGCACTATCTCTTCAAGGCTGACTATACGCCGATGCTCAGCCCGCGACTGGCCGAGAGCGTGGGCGGCATCCACCGTCCCGAGGATCTCTACAAGGTGGCGCTATGCTGCGCCGACGATCCCTGGTGGAAAATCTGGTTCGAGGCGGCCGGCGTGCCGTTCGAACCCGATCGCGTCGTCGCGGGTCCGACGCTGGGGTCGCAGGCTTACGATGCAATGGCGGCGCTGACCGACCAGGGCGCCGCGATCCTCACCCGCAACATCTATAGCGCCCTGCTGGCCAAGGGACAGTTGATCCAGCCTTTTGAAGTGCTTGGATCCGATGGCGACGGCTATTGGCTGGTGCACCTGGAAAGCCGCCGCAATGCACCCAAGATCAAGGTGTTCCGCGACTGGGTGCTCGCCCAGACGGCTGAGATACGCGAGCGCGAAAGACGCGAGGCGCGATAACATCGAGGCGATGGCCTACGAGGCAGCGCGCCCTCTCCTTCTCCCCCTGCGGGAGAAGGTGGCCGAGCGAAGGTCGGTCGGATGAGGGGTGTTCCAGCTTGACGCCGTCGGATGCGGAGCCGAGCGCTAACGTATTGAAATCACCCGCTGACAGAGGCGCGGCGCTCCGTCGCGTACCCCTCATCCGTCTCGGCGCTGCGCGCCGATCCACCTTCTCCCAAAGGGGGAGAAGGGAAGATGTATTTCAATCCTTGAAGGTGATGCCGTATTTCGCGGCCTGTTCCTTCGGCATGTCGGCAAACGCCTGGCGCACGGTATAGCCGCCGTAAACCTCGCCGCCGTTCTTGACCATCCAGTCCTCGACGTCGGCTTCCGCCACCGTCATGCGGTCGCCCATCTTGTATTTGGTGCCGTTGACGGGTTCGTCGGCAAGCAGGCCGATGAAGGTGCCGTCGCCCAGGCCGGTGAGCTGCATCCAGATGTGCTCGGTGGCGCCGTTCTGGGTCAGCGGGAACTTCACCGTGTAGGTGCCGGGCGTGCCGGCGGCCATCAGCTCGTGGAAGCGCGGCAGCGTCGAGTGGCCCTTGTTCTTGGCGGCCTGCATCGCCTTGTCTTCAGTGGAATAGGCGACGACGTTCTCCGTCATCGCGCGAGGCGCCGTCTGCGAGGCGCCCGGCGCCGCGGCCGGAATGGCCATCGGTTTGTCGCTCCGCCCGTGCCCGAGCGCATTGAAAAATCCGTAGCCGACAGCGGCCACGAAGAC
>NZ_RZOS01000720.1:0-1891 GCF_004022605.1 Mesorhizobium sp. M4B.F.Ca.ET.089.01.1.1 | reverse complement strand
CCGACCAGCCGCCGATCTGGCGGGCGGTCGGACTGTTGCGGTCGTATTTGCCGCTGAGCAGCCCGCCGGCGAGCGGGCTCCACACCAGCACGCCGAGCCCCTGGTCGACCGAGATCGGCAGCAGCTCGTATTCGGCCTCGCGCGCCTCCAGCGTGTAGTGGATCTGCTGGGTGACGAAGCGCGGCTGGTGGCTGCTGTCGCTGATGGCGAGTGCCTTCATCACCTGCCAGCCGGAATAGTTGGAGCAGCCGACGTAGCGGATCTTGCCCTGGCTCACCAGCGTGTCGAGGGCGGCGACCGTTTCCTCGAGCGGCGTCACGCCATCCCATTCGTGCAGGAAGTAGATGTCGATGACGTCGGTCTTCAGGGCTTCAGGCTCTTCTCGCACTCGCGGATCAGGTGGTGGCGCGACAGGCCCTCGTCATTGGGACCCTTGCCGATGCGCATGCGCGCCTTGGAGGCGATCAGCACATCGTCCTTGCGCTTGCCGCCGAGCGCCTCGCCGATGATCTCTTCCGAAATCCCGTTCGAATAGACGTTGGCGGTGTCGATGAGGTTGATGCCGGCATCGATGCAGAGGTCGATCATCCGGCTTGCTTCCTTGAGGTCGGTCTTGCCGACCGCCGCGAAGGCGCCGGCGCCGCCGAATGTCATGGTGCCGAGCGTCAATGTCGAAACCTTCAGCCCGGAACGGCCGAGTGTACGGTATTCCATTTGAAATCCTCGCAATCGCGTTGAGAGAGGCGCCACGAATGGGCAGCCCGAATAGGACAGCCTATTTGTAGGACAAGTTGCTCGGCTTGTCGCCCCATTGCGGCGACCGGTCGATCACATCTGCAGCAGCGGCATTGCAATAAAACCGTCATTGCCGGCCTTTATTGAAGTCGGCTCAGGATGGCGAACGGAGAAGCACGATGAGCGAACTGAAACCGAATTCCGGAGCCAGGGACTGGCTGGAAGCCGAACTCGCCGACACGCTCGACGAGGATTACGAGCTGGAGATATCGGAGCCGGCGCTGTCGCTCGAGATCGCCAAGATCTACAAGGAGTCGCATCCGCCCTCGATCGAACGCATGCAATATTTCCGAGACTTGCTGCGGCTCCAGTCCGAACTGATCAAGCTGCAGTCCTGGGTGGCCTATCACAAGAAGAAGGTCGTGGTGGTCTTCGAGGGCCGCGACTCCGCCGGCAAGGGCGGCGTCATCAAGCGCATCACGCAGCGGCTCAATCCGCGCATCTGCCGTGTCGTGGCGCTGCCGGCGCCGACCGAGCGCGAGAAATCGCAATGGTACTTCCAGCGCTACGTGCCGCATCTGCCGGCCGGCGGCGAGATCGTGCTGTTCGACCGCTCCTGGTACAACCGCTCCGGCGTCGAGCGGGTGATGGGCTTCGCCGGGCCGGACCAGGTCGAGGAGTTCTTCCACGACGTGCCGGAATTCGAGCGCATGCTGGTGCGCTCCGGCATCACCCTGGTCAAATACTGGTTCTCGATAACCGACGAGGAGCAGCAGATGCGCTTCCTGATGCGCATCCACGATCCGATGAAGCAGTGGAAGCTGTCGCCGATGGACCTGCAGTCGCGCGTGCGCTGGGAGCAGTATACCAAGGCCAAGGAAGAGACCTTCGCCCGCACCAACATTCCCGAGGCGCCATGGTTCATCGTCGAAGGCAACGACAAGAAGCGCGCCCGGCTGAACTGCATCGACCATCTCCTGCAGCAGTTTCCCTATGAGGAGGTGCCGCATGAGGAGATCACGCTGCCGGAGCGCGTCTTCAACCCCGAATACGAGCGCCAGGTGCTGCCGCGCGAGCTTTACGTGCCGGAGAAGTATTAGCATCTTCACCTTCTCCCCGTTTCACGGGGAGAAGGTGCCCGAAGGGCGGATGAGGG
>NZ_RZOS01000071.1:0-18969 GCF_004022605.1 Mesorhizobium sp. M4B.F.Ca.ET.089.01.1.1 | reverse complement strand
CTCGCCGGCCCCAGGCCCGCCGGCAGCGTCGGCAGGAACTGCCGCATCAGCGTTTCTGGGATGTCGACGCCGGTAAGCACCTCGCGCAGGCGGCCGACGGCGACGCTGGCCGCGGGATTGCTCCAATAGTAGCGGATGCGATCGCTGTAGCTGTAGTGACGCTGCAGATAGAGGCTGGTCTCGCCGCCATGATAATGGCTGCGCCAATGGCCGGGCGCCGCCAGCATCACCCGCTCCATCGTGCGGGCAAGCGAGCGGTCGCCATAGCCGGGGACCATTTCAGCGGCGATCAGGTCGAGCCCGTAGAGCGCCTCGCGCAAGGCGAAGGTCAGGCCCGGGCCGACCTTGAGGATCGGAAAGCCGTTGGCGACCAGCGCCGCCAGTGCCGCGCGGCTCTGGTAGTCGGTGGAGTGCGCCTCGTAGACGAGCGACGGCTGTTCATCGAGCAGTGCGGTCAGCGCTTTCGATGCTTCCGGCTTGTAGGCGATGACGTTCTCGCTGCCGAACTCGACGCCCGGCTGCACGACCAAAGCGATGACGCGGCCGAACGCTTCACCGAGGCCTTCGCGCGCAAAAATCTCGCGATGGATTTCGATCGTGCGCCGCGCTGCCGCCGCTTCGGTTGGCTTCAGGTCGCTGAGCGCGTGATCGGCGCCGCCGGGGACGGGAACCTCGGTGCCGATGATGTAGAGCGGCAGCGCGCCGCCCTTGGCCCGAGCAGCCTTCTCTGCTGCCTTGGCGAGCCGGGCAGCCCGCGCCGCGATGGTCTCGTCGTCGAGGGCGGCGGGCTCGCCGGCGCAGCCCATCGAGGCGTCGAGATGGATCTTGCTGAAGCCGGCCCAGACATAGGCCGTGACCATGGCTTCGGCCTTGGCCATCGCCTGCGCCGCCGGCTCGGAGCGCCAGGGGTTCGGCCCGAGATGGTCGCCGCCGAAGATGATGCGCGAGGGCTGGAGCCCCTCGCGGCTGGCGATCTCCTGGACGAAGGCGACGAACAGGTCGGGCGTCATCCCGGTATAGCCGCCGAACTGGTTGACCTGGTTGCAGGTCGCCTCGATCAGCAGCATCGAATCCGTGTCGGCGACGGCGCGCCGGATCGCCGACTGGATCACCAGCGGATGCGCCGAGCAGATCGAGGTGATGCCGTAGGGCGATCCTCCCCGGCGCGCGGTGGCGAGGCCTGTCAGCGGATTGGTCATCATGTCGCTCGCGCCGTCCCGGCGATGAAGTCGTCAAGCACGTCGAAGCCGGCCAGGCCTTCCATCGGCCCGCGCCGCGTCACGTTGCGGGCGCCCGCGGCATTGGCATAGAACAGCGCCTTGGCCGGCTCCATCCCCTTGCGCCGGCAGGTGAGGTAGGTGGCGCCGAAACAGTCGCCGGCCCCGGTCGGGTCGACTTCCTCGACCAGGAAGCCGGCGCAGTCGATCCGGCTGCCGTCGGCGCCGAAACGGGTTGAGCCGGCGGCGCCGCGCTTCAGCACGATCTCGCCGACGCCTCTGGCGATCAGCGCCGCCACGGCCTCTTTCTCGTCGTTGACGCCGGCCGCGGCAAGCAGCTCGTCGCCGGAAGGCAGCAGAAGATCGGCGTCGTCGACAAGGGCGGCAAGCAGCGCCCCGTCGGCCCCGTCGATCAGCTCCTTGCGCACATTCGGGTCGAAGGAGGTCGAGCCGCCGCGGCCGCGCACCGCCTTCGCGGCATAGGCGACGATCTCCTTCAGCCCCGCTACCGACAGAGTCGAGCCCATGACGTGCAGATGGCCGGCACCGTCCGCCAGTTGTCGCGCCTCCGGTGTGAGGCGGATCTGCCCGGCGGCGGATTCGGCGATGTTGTAGACGAAGTCCCTGCCGCCGTCCGGCCTGTAGCGGACGAAGGCACTTCCGGTCGGGAAGCGGTCGCTGACCGACACGGCCGAAATGTCGACGCCGTCGCGCTTCAGCCGTTCCAGATTGATGGTGCCGAAATCGTCGCGGCCGACGCAGGCGACGATGCCGGCGCCGCCGCCGAGCTTCGCCACCTGGTCGATGAAGATCGCCGGCGCGCCGCTCGGATAGGGACCCATCAGCGCCAGCGGCTCGAGGAAGCCGAGACCCTGCTCGGTCGCCATGATCTCGACCAGGATCTCGCCGGCGACAATTGTCGGCCCCGCGGCTTCGGCGGCGATCTCGCTTCGGCGGCTCATTCCTGCAATTTCCTTCTCTCCCTCAGCCTTGCCGGGCGCTGACCACGCCGCGCCCCGGCTGCACGATAGCGCCAGGCTGTAGCCGGGGTAAATCGCGGCGAAGGCGAAGTCAACAGAAACTACACGCATGTTCATTTATTTTAATGCGCGCGAAGCCTTATGTGTAACGCATTTCGATGAAAATTTTACCGTCAGGCGAGGGCGGGGCGTCGAAAATCAACGCGCAAGCGGCTTGACTCAAAAATTCCTGTGGCGCAATAGAATATATACGCATGTTCACTTACACATGCGCATTCGTAAAGGAGGAGACGAAATGCCAACGCGTAAGCTTATCGGGGTTCTCGTTGTATCGGCCGCAGCCTCGGCGCTGGCGGCAGGCGCCGCGCCCGCCACGGAAATCACCGTCGCCACGGTCAACAATGGCGACATGATCATTATGCAGAAGCTGTCGCCGGAGTGGGAGAAGGCGACCGGCAACAAGGTCAACTGGGTCACGCTCGAAGAGAACGTGCTGCGCGAGCGCGTCACCACCGACATCGCCACCAAGGGCGGCCAGTTCGACGTGCTCACCATCGGCGGCTACGAGACGCCGATCTGGGGCAAGGCCGGCTGGCTGACGTCGCTCAACGATCTCGGCGACGACTATGACTATGACGACCTGATCGCGCCGGTTCGCAACGGCCTGACCGTCGACGGCAAGCTCTACGCAGTGCCGTTCTATGCCGAAAGCTCGTTCACGCTCTACCGCAAGGACCTGTTCGACGCCGCCGGCCTGAAGATGCCGGAGCAGCCGACCTACGATCAGATCACGGAATTTGCCGACAAGCTCACCGACAAGTCGAAGGAGCAGTACGGGCTCTGCCTGCGCGGCAAGCCGGGCTGGGGTGAGAACATGGCCTTCGTCGGCACGCTGGTGAACACATTCGGCGGCCAGTGGTTCGACATGGACTGGAAGCCGCAGATCAATTCCGACGCGTGGAAGAAGGCGATCGGCTGGTATGTCGACACCATGAAGAAGGATGGACCTCCCGGCATCAGCTCCAACGGCTTCAACGAGAACCAGACGCTGTTCGCCTCCGGTCATTGCGCCATGTGGATCGACGCCACGTCCGCGGCGGGCCGCGTCTATGACCCGAAGCAGAGCAAGGTCGCCGACAAGGTCGCCTTCGCCAAGGCGCCGGTCGCGGTCACCCCCAACGGTTCGGCCTGGGGCTGGGCCTGGAGCCTCGCCATCCCGGCCTCGACCAAGAAGGCGGACGCGGCGAAGTCCTTTGTCAAATGGGCGACCTCGAAGGCCTATGTCCAGCGCGTCGGCGAGACCGAAGGCTGGGTGGCGGCGCCGCCCGGAACCCGCAAGTCCACCTATGCCAGCGCCGACTACCAGAAGGCGGCGCCCTTCGCCGCGACGGTGCTTTCGGCGATCGAATCCGCCGATCCGACCAAGCAGACCAAGGACCCGGTCCCCTATACCGGCATCCAGTTCGTCGCCATCCCTGAATTCCAGGGCATTGGCACGCAGGTCGGCCAGGCGGTTGCCGCCGCGGTCACCGGCGAGCAGTCGGTCGATGACGCGCTGAATGGCGTCCAGGCCGAGGTGGAGCGCACGATGACGGAAGCGGGCTACATCAAATAGCGCCCTAACTAGCCAGGGGCGCAAAGCGTGCCGCCCCTGGCGATCCGGCCCGCCCAGACCTCCCGTTGCAGCGGGCCCGGAGGATGCACGGATGCCGCAAGAGCAAAGCGGGTCCGTGCGTTCCGCGCCGGCTGACAGGCAACTTTCTGGGCCGCCCGGATATCGTTTTCGAAATTTTGGAAAGTTGGACATGAAGCTGAACAACAGGACTGCCCTCATCACCGGCGGCGCGCGCGGCATCGGCCTTGGCTTTGCGCAAGCCTACGCCCGCGAGGGTGCCAGGGTGGTGATCGCCGATATCGATATCGGACGTGCGACCGCTGCCGCCGCCGCGATCGGTCCGGCGGCCAGCGCGAAGAAGCTCGACGTAACCGATCTCGCCGCGATCGAGAGCGTTGCCGCCGAGGTCGACCGCGAGTTCGGCGGCATCGACATCCTCGTCAACAACGCCGCCATCTTTGACATGGCGCCGATTACCGACATTACCGAGGCGAGCTACGAGAAGGTCTTCGGCATCAACCTCAAGGGGCCACTGTTCATGATGAAGGCCGTCGCCAATCTGATGATAGCGCGCGGCCGTGGCGGCAAGATCATCAACATGGCGAGCCAGGCCGGTCGCCGCGGCGAGGCGCTGGTGACGCTCTACTGCGCCTCCAAGGCGGCGATCATCTCGGCCACGCAGTCGGCGGCACTGGCGCTGGTCAAGCACGGCATCAACGTCAACGCGATCGCGCCCGGTGTCGTCGACGGCGAGCATTGGGACGTCGTCGACGCCCACTTCGCCCGCTGGGAGGGCCTGAAGCCGGGCGAGAAGAAAGCGGCAGTGGCGAAGTCCGTGCCGATCGGGCGCTTCGCGCGGCCGGAGGACATTGCCGGGCTCGCCGTCTTCCTCGCCTCGTCCGACAGTGATTACATCCTCGCCCAGACCTACAATGTCGACGGCGGCAACTGGATGAGCTGAGGCGTTGCCATCCCGTTAAGCCGCCTCGGCAGGGAGAATGACATGAAAGCCATCCGATTTGCCGCAGCGGGCGTTGCCGGCATGGCGGAGCTGGACATGCCGGAGATCGCGCCGGGGCACGCTCTGGTCAGGGTCCGCGCCGCCGGGCTTTGCCACACCGACATCGAGGTCCTGCACGGCCGCTATGGCGAAGGCGCGTTCCCGCTGGTTCCCGGCCATGAATATGCCGGAACCGTCGAGGCGGTCGCCGCCGACGTCACCTCCGTGAAGCCCGGCGACCGCGTCGCCATCGATCCCAACATTCCCTGTGGCCACTGCACTGCCTGCCGGAAGGGACTCACCAATCTGTGCGCCTCGCTGAAAGCATACGGCGTGACTGCCAACGGCGGCTTCGCCGAATTTAGCCTCGTCGCCGTCGGTCACCTGCATGACATCGGCGATCTCGGCTTCGCCACCGCCGCGCTCGCCGAGCCGCTCGCCTGCGTGCTGAACGGTCTCGGCGCCGCCGGCATCGAGCCAGGCGCAGGCGCGCGCGGCACTGCGCTGGTCTTCGGCGCCGGCCCGATCGGCCTGCTGCTGGCTCTGTCGCTGAAGGCGAGGGGGGTGGTGAGCGTCGCAGTCGCCGACATCAGCAAGCCCCGGCTTGCCTTCGCCGGGGCGCTCGGGCTGGAACCGCTGGTGTCCGGATCGCAGGCGCTGGCGGCAAGGGCGAAAGGCTTCGACTTCGTCGCCGACGCCACCGGCGTCGCCGGCGTGGTCGAAGGCATGGTCGGCTTCACAGCCGATGGCGGCACGGCGCTCGTCTTCGGCGTCTGCGCGCCCGACGCCAGGATCTCGGTCGCGCCTTTCGAGATCTTCCGCCGCCAGATCAGGCTGGCCGGCTCGCATTCGCTGAACCGCAACATCCCGCAGGCGCTCGACATCCTCAAGCGCGACGACGGCACCATGGCGCGGCTGGTCAGCCACCGATTGCCGCTTGCCGAGCTTTTGCCCTTCTTCGCCAAGAGCGGCGGCGATCCGGCGACGATGAAAGTGCAGTTTTCGGCGGACATGTGAGTGAAAACGCGCGGCCACTCCCATCGACTTGTAAACTGGCCTGGCGCGGTCGAAGCGTTGCAGCTTTGCGCGAGATGATGACTCACGTAGAGAGTGGCGGGAAGGGTCGAACAGGGGGCCTGTGAATGGCAAAGACGATCAGGACGATGGAGGATTTCTCGGACTTCGTCGGCTTGTCTCGCACGACCGTTTCCAAATATTTCAACGATCCCAACTCGGTCAGGAAGAACACGCGCAGCGCCATCGAGGCGGCGCTGAAGAAATCCGATTTCCGACCGAGCATGTTCGCGGTCAACCTCAATCGCCGCCGCAGCAACATCCTGGGCGTCATCATCCCGAATTCGACCGACCCGTTCTACATGGCGCTGACGCGCCGCATCGAGCTGATCGCCAACGAGGCAGGCTTCCTGGCCTTCGTGCTGTCCTCCGACGGGCGCGCCGAGATGGAAGACCAGGCGATCCAGACGTTCCGCTCGATGAACATCGCCGGCGCCATCATCGCGCCGCTCGGCGTGCAGTCGCACCACCGCATCCTGGCCGAGCTCGGCGCCTCGATCCCGCTGATCTATGTCGACTCGCCGCTCGACCAGACCTCCTCTTTCGTCGGCACCGACAACCGGCAGAGTTTCAGGCTGATCGTCGACTACCTCTGCCGGTCTGGCGAGCCGCCCTGCTACTTCGCCATGCCGCTGGTCAACAACAACGCCTCCGCCAGGCAGGAGGCCTATGTCGAGGCCATGCACCAGTTCAAGATGACGCCGCGCATCGTGCCGGTCGCGGACGCCCGCTCGTGGGATTTCGAGAAGTTCGGCTATGACGAGGCGACGCGCATCCTGAAGGCCGGCGGTTTCCCGACCAAAACGGTGCTGTGCGCCAACGACCGCGTCGCCTTCGGCGTACTCGGCGCCGCCTTTCAGCTCGGCCTCAAGGTGGGACATGGCGCTGATTGCGACCTGCGGGTCGCCGGGCACGACGACCACCCGCTGTCGCGCTACGCCTGCCCGCCGATCACGACGGTGGCGCAGAACTACAACGAGATTGGCCGTCTCGCCATCGAACTGCTGCTCGAGCGGCTGGACGAAAAATCCTCGGCCAAGCGCGGCGACGCCCGCATCCTGCTCAACGCCGAGCTGATGCTGCGCAGTTCGGCGTGAAGGTGGGCTACCGATCCACCATCGACATGGTTCGCTCGTTGTAGCGCGGTCCGGAAATCCTGTCGGGAGTCAGCGCCATATCGAGCAGCAGCATCTCGGTGGCGTCGAGCCCGATGTCGGCGGCGGCGACATTCTCCTCCAGGTATGTCCGGCGCTTGGTGCCGGGGATCGGCACGAGGTCGATGCCGAACTCCGGGCCCTTGGCGAGCAGCCAGGCAATCGCGATTTGGCCAGGCTTCACGCCCCTGGCGGCGGCCACGTCGCGCACCGCGCTGGCGGCCGCGACATTGGCGTCGAAATTCTCGCCCTGGTAGCGCGGGTCCCCGCGCCGGAAATCGCCCTCCGGATAGTCTTCGGCGCGCTTGACGTCGCCGGCGAGGAAGCCGCGTCCGAGCGGCGCGAACGGCACCAGGCCGATACCGAGGTCCTTCAGCAGCGGAATGATCTCGGGCTCGAGATTGCGCTCCCACAGCGAATATTCGCTCTGCAGCGCCGAAACCGGATGCGCCGCATGGGCGCGGCGGATGTTGGCGATGCCAGCCTCCGACAGGCCGAAGAAGCGCACCTTGCCCTCGGCCACCAGCTCGCCGACCGTGCCCGCAACATCCTCCATCGGGACGCCGGGGTCGACGCGGTGCTGGTAGAGGAGGTCGATATGGTCGGTGTCGAGCCGCTTCAGCGACGCCTCCACCACCTCGCGAATGTGCTCGGGCCGGCTGTCGCGACCGGTGCCGTCCTGCTTGCCGTCCACGATGCGAAACCCGAACTTGGTGGCGATGATGACCTTATCGCGCCGGCCCTTCAGCGCGCGGCCGAGCAGCTCCTCGTTGATGAACGGCCCGTAGACCTCGGCCGTGTCGAGGAAGGTGCAGCCGAGCTCGATCGCCCTGTGCAGCGTCGCGATCGATTCCGCCTCGTCGGCCGGTCCGTAGGACTGGCTCATGCCCATGCAGCCGAGGCCGACCGCCGAGACGACGAGCCCCTGGTTGCCGAGTTTCTGCTTGCCCAGGCTCATCGTCTTGCTCCGGTCGAATTTGCAACCCGGCTAAACTATAGGGTTCGAAGGCGAGGCGTCCAGCGGCAGGGCCTTAGGCCCGTGGCAGCAGCCTGCGCATGATCAGCGAGGCCTGACCGCCGACGCCGTGGGCCGCCGGCCTGCGCTCGACCGCCTCGAAGCCGTGCTTTTGGTAGAAGGCGATCGCCCGGTCGTTACCCTCGATCACTTCCAGCGCGATGCTGGGAATTCCCGCATGGGCGGCCAGCACGGCGTGCAGCAGATCGGTCGCCAGACCGGTGCCGCACTCGTTCGGTTCGATGTGCAGCCGGTCGAGCATGACGTCGCCGCCGTCGTCCATCGCCGCCATCGCATAACCGGCGATCGAGCCGTCGGGCCGCTCGGCGACGAAGGACATCTTGTCGTTATCCTCGAGTTCCGCCGCCAGCTTCTCCGGCGCGTGCTTGTCGTCGGAGAGCCGCGCCGTGGTGTCGGCGCCCATGATCGGCGAATAGGTCCGTCGCCAGGACTGGCCGAGCAGCCGCGAGACGGCTGCGAGGTCGTTCTTGGTCATCGCGCGGATCTGGGTCATGTTCCTCTCCTTGTTCAGCTCAAGAAGATATAGCGGCGGGCTGGCCACAGCCAATCTCCCCCCTTGAGGGGGAGATGTCGCCGAAGGCGACAGAGGGGGTCGCCGCGCGTGAAGAGCCGACGCTCTGTGCGACGAAGACAGGGGTTTGGAGATCTATGTTAGACGACCCCCTCTGGCCTGCCGGCCATCTCCCCCTCGAGGGGGGAGATCAGCCTCATCGCACCCGCCAAATTGACTCCCCCGCCGCTCTCCGCCATCCTTATGGCCAGCCGCCGCTCCTAGGCTGCATAGATGTGTGAGCCCATGGCCAGTTCCGTCGCCAGAGAAAACTCCCGCCGCGCCGCGGTGAAGAAGGCGCTCGACCGCCACAAGGTGTATGTCACCGCGCAAAGCTTCTCCGGTGGCACATACAGCGCGCGCGTGCTGGTCGACGGCGAGGCCTATTGGGTCGATGAGTTCCGGCTGAGCCAGCTCAGGCAAGGGCTGACCCCGGCTGAGCTCGAGCTCACGCCGGCCGCCGACGATTGAGTTTTCACGGATGATCATGGCAAGGCTGGCGGGACAGCGCCCCCCTCTGTCCTGCCGGACATCTCCCCCGCAAGGGGGGAGATTGGCTGTTCCGGCGCCGGCCCTCATTGTTCAACGTTGGCGATTGGCGAAAGCCGGCGCGACGTCTGATCTCCCCCCAAGTGGGGGAGATGGCCGGCAGGCCAGAGGGGGGCGCGAAGGAGCTCGGCTTTTGCCTTTGGCGGGCGCCGGTTGCTGATGCCCTCCAACCTCAAACCCTACCGCGCCAAGCGCGAATTCAGCCGCACGCCGGAGCCGGTGGGCGGGTTTGTCTTCGATGCGGGCAACCGCTTCGTCGTCCACAAGCACCATGCCACCGCCGACCACTACGATCTGCGCCTCGAGGTCGGCGGCGTGCTGAAGAGCTGGGCGGTGCCGCGCGGGCCCTCGCTCAACCCGGCCGACAAGCGCCTCGCCGTCGAGACCGAGGACCATCCGCTCGAATACATCGACTTCGAGGGCGTCATCCCCGAGGGCGAATATGGCGGCGGGCCGATGATCGTCTGGGACACCGGCACCTGGGCGCCGATGGAGGATGTCGAGAAGTCGCTTCGCACCGGCGCCTTCAAGTTCCGCCTGGCCGGCGAGAAGCTGAACGGCGGCTGGATGCTGACCAGGCTGAAGCCAAAACCCGGCGAGGACGAAGCGAAGAAGAACTGGCTCTTGTTCAAGGAGCGCGACCTCGCTTCCGATACCAAGCTCGACATCCTCGAAGCGCGGCCGGAAAGCGTGAAGTCCGGCCGCCGCATCGAGGAACTGGTGGCGCCGCCGAGGAAGGCCGAGCGTCTGCCGCCGAAAGCCGGCTCGCTGAAGCCCGGCGCGCTGCCCGGCGCCGTCAAGGCCGCACCGCCTTCCCGCATCGAGCCGCAGCTCGCCACCCAGGTGCCGAAGCCGCCGGGCGGCGAGGGGCCGGCGGAAAACACCAGCGAGCTCTGGCTGCACGAAATCAAGTTCGACGGTTACCGCACCATGGCCCATGTCGTGGATGGCGAGGTCAGGCTGATCACCCGCGGCGGCATCGACTGGACGAAGCGCTATGGCGACCTGCCGCAAGCCTTCGCCAGGCTGCCGGTCAGCCAGGCAATCATCGACGGCGAGATCATGGTTCTCGACGAGAAGGGCATTTCCCGCTTCGCGCTGCTGCAGGACGCGCTCTCGGCCGGCGCCGGCAGCAAATTGCATTTCTACGCCTTCGACCTCCTCCACCTCGACGGCTGGGACCTGCGCAAGGCGCCGCTGCGGAAGCGTAAGGCGCTGCTTGCCGAACTGCTCGCCGGCCAGGCTGCCAACGCCGCCATCCAGTTCAGCGACCATGTCGAGGGCGACGGGCAGGGTCTCTACGAACAGGCCTCGGACCTTGGGCTGGAAGGCGTCGTCTCCAAGCGCGCCGACGCCAGCTACCAGAGTGGCCGCACTAAGAGCTGGACCAAGGTGAAGGCGCAAAGGACGGATGATTTCGTCATCGCCGGCTATACCGTGTCCGACCGCGCGGAAGGTCTGGCGGCGCTGGGAATGGCCGAGTTCGAAAACGGCGAATTGCACTATCGCGGCAAGGTCGGCACTGGCTTCGACCGCGATATGGCGACCGACCTGCTTGCCCGGCTGGAGCGGCTGACCGCCGGCGCCACGCCGCCCGAGGGCGCGCCGCGCGAGATCATGCGCGAGATGCATTGGGTGAAGCCGCTGCTGTCGGCACGCATCCGCTATTCCAACCGCACCGCCGACAATGCGATCCGCCACGGCGTCTTTCGCGGATTGCGCGATGTCGGCGGACTGACGACGCCGGCGCCGGTCAAGCGCAAGCGGCTGATCGCCGAATCCGACCTCGCCACCATCTGGGTCACCAATCCGGAGCGCCGGCTGTTCGGCAAGACCGGGCCAACCAAGCTCGACATTGCCGTCTACTACGCGCTGGTGGGCGATTTCATGCTGCCGCACATCATCGGCCGCCCGGTGTCGCTGGTGCGCTGCCCCACCGGAAAGCCGCAGGATTGCTTCTTCCAGCGCCACGCCTTCACCGGCATGCCGCCCTCGGTCGTCACCTTCGGGGCCACCAACTCCGAAGGCGAGACCAAGTCCTATCTCTCGGTCGAAGGGGCAAAGGGCTATCTGGCGCTGGCCCAGTTCGGGGTGGTGGAGTTCCACACCTGGGGCACGCATCGCACCAGCCTCGACAAGCCTGACCAGATCGTTTTCGACCTCGATCCGGGCGAGGGGATCACCTGGCGCGAGGTGGTGGAGGCCGCCGTCCACATCAAGGGCGGGCTGGAGGGCCTGGGGCTGGTGCCCTTCGCGAAAACCTCCGGCGGCAAGGGCATCCACATCACCGTGCCGGTGACCAGAAAGCAGAACTGGAAGAAGCTGCACCAAGCCTCGAGCGCCATCTCGACTTATCTGGCGGCAAGCGCGCCCGACACCTTCACCACCACCATGGGCAAGGAAAACCGCAAGCGCCGCATCTTCATCGACTTCCACCGCAACGCCCGCGGCCACACCTCCGCTGCGCCTTATTCGCTGCGCGCCCGCACCAACCTGCCGGCCTCGACCCCGGTAAGCTGGGCGGATCTCGAGACGATCGACGCGCCAGAGGACCTCAACTACGCCTCGCTGCCGGGGCTCTTGGAGACGTCGGGCGATCCCTGGGCGGAGATCGACGAGGCGGCAAGGGATTTGCCGGTGATGGAGGGGAGGTAGGCCATGCATGAGGCGAAGCCCTCGCGTCTTTCGTCATCCTAGGGTCTGCGCGCGTCGCTTCGCTCCTTGCTCCGCCCTAGGATGACGAAGCATTAAAGGCTTTCGGCAACTCAGCGTCTCAGTTTCATCTCCATCGACGCTTCCTACAATTTGAACTATTCTCCGCGCCAACCCGCCCCAGAAAACATTTCGTCAGGAATTCGGCAGTACACTCAGGGGTCGGTGTAGGATTTCCACGGCGCCAACCGTCCTTGAGCGGGAGCGCTGCAACGAGCATGGTTCCAAAAAGTGGGAACCGGTTTTTGGACAAGACCATGCTCCAAGATAAAGTCAGTGCATGGCCGCGTAGGAGTTCATCATGGCGCCCAGGGCAAGTTGGAAAGGTTACCTCAAGCTCAGCCTCGTCAGCTGTCCGGTCCGGCTCTATCCGGCCACCAGCGCGAGCGAACGCATTGCGTTCAACCAGCTGCATAAGAAGACCCACAACCGCATCAACATGAAGCCGGTCGATCCCGAGCTAGGGCTGGTCGAGCGCTCGGATCTGGTCAAGGGTTACGAATACGAGGACAAGCAATACATCATCATCGATGATGCCGACCTCGATGCGGTCAGGATCGAATCCAACCACACGATGAACATCGAGGCCTTCGTCGACGAAGGCGAGGTCGATGTCATCTATCAGGACTCGCCCTATTACCTGGCTCCCGACGGAGCCATGGCCGAAGAGACCTTCGCCGTGCTGCGCGAGGCGATGCGCCAATCCGGCAAGCTGGCGATCGCGCGCCTCGTGCTGTCCAGCCGTGAGCGCGTGGTGACGATCGGCGCGCGCGAGAACGGCATGTTCGTCTGCACCTTGAGGAATCCCAACGAAGTGCGCGGCACGGCTGAATATTTCGGCAACATCCCGGCCGGCAAGCCGGACCCCGAAATGTTGCAGCTGGCCGAGGCGCTGATCAAGCAGAAGGAGACCACCTTCGATCCGAAGAACTACGAGGATCGCTACGAGGTGGCGCTGATGGCAATGATCCGCGAGAAGCTGAAGGGCCACAAGCCGATCATCGCGGCGGCGCCCGAGCGCGGCAACGTCATCAACCTGATGGATGCGCTGAAGGCGAGCCTGTCGCAGTCCGCCAAGCCGCCGGCCAAGTCGAAGAGCAAGGCCGAGGAGGCGCCGGCAAAACCCGCCGCCAAGAAGGCCGCCGCCGGCGGCGCGCCTGAAAACCCGCTGAAGGCGAACCTGTTGAAGGCCGTCGGCAAGAGCAAGAAGTGACGGCAGGGCCAGTCATCGTTCCCGGCGCCGTCTTCGGCGCCGTCGGCGCGCTGGCCGCCTTTCCGCTCCGGCTCGCCGCGCGCGAGGTCGAGCGCCGCCATGCCGAGCTGAGGCGCGGCGTCACGCGGCGCACGACGCATGTCGTCTTTGGCCGCACGCTGCTGGCAAAAGCCGCGACGGGCAGGACAGGCGATGCCGAGATCGTGCGCCGAACGAATGCGGAGCGCGAAGCCGGCCGCGCGCTGATCAGCGAGAACGGGTTCCTGCGCCTGCTCGGCCTGATGAAGGCGCCGGAAGCCTCGTCGCTGTCCAGGCAGTCGCTCATCGACCAGTCGCGGCTTGCCGGCGACGATCTCGACATGCTGTCGCTGTTCGACGCCTTCGAGCACGACGGCGAGCCCTATTCCTTCCGCGATCTGATCCTGGCCCGCAAATATGCCGGGCTGATCGCCAGCGGCGCCACCTGGGGCGCCATCGCGCGCTCCGTCCACCGCTCCGGCCCGGTCGCCTCGCTCACCGCCAAGTCGCTCAATGTCGGGTCGCAGCATGGTCGTCCCGATGCGATCTACCTCGACGAGGGTCTGAGCGAACTCGACGGCCAGCTGCTGTTCGATCTGGGCAGTCCTGAAGACGATACCCTGGAGGAACTCTTCGCCGAGGCGGAGACCGCGGAAGAGGAGGAGCGCCATGATGACGCGGCCACGCTCTACCAGCGCTGCCTGGCGATCGACCCCAGCGATGCCATCGCCGCCTTCAATCGCGCCAACTGCCTGCGCGGCGCCAGCCGCGTGGCGGAAGCCGCGCACGACTATGCGCGGGCGATCAAGCTCGATCCCGGCTTCGTCGAGGCCTGGTTCAACCTCGCCGGCCTGATGAGCGACGAGGGCAAGGTGGCCTCGGCCCGCCGCCATCTTCAGAAGGCGATCACGCTCGACAAGGCTTATGCCGACCCGGTGTTCAATTTGGCGCGGTTGGAGTTCGACGCGGGGAATTTTCCCGAAGCCCGCCGGCTTTGGGCGCGCTATCTGGAATTGGATACCGACTCCGAATGGGCGAGGCTGGCGCGGAAGGGCATACAGTTCGTGGATCTGCACATGGCGCGGACAGCGGGGTGACAATGATTGGCGAAGGCCGTCGCGACAGCCAATCTCCCCCCTTGTGGGGGAGATGTCCGGCAGGACAGAGGGGGGCGCTGTCCCGCCAGCCTCTCAACGGCTCGCGGCGGCGACCTCTAAGATTTTCGGTTTGTAAATGCCGAAGTCGGCGTTCCTTCGCGCCCCCCTCTGGCCTGCCGGCCATCTCCCCCACAAGGGGGGAGATCAGCAGCTTCGCCGTCGCGCCGAGCACAGCCCCATGACCCACTTCCTCTTCGACGGCTTCGACACCGCTCCCGTCAGCATCCTGCTCGCCCACGGCGCCGGCGCCGCGATGGATTCGCCCTCGATGACCGCCACCGCCAAGGCTCTGGCCACAGCCGGTTTTCAGGTCGCGCGCTTCGAGTTCCACTACATGGCCGCCCGCCGCTACGGCCATCGCAAGCCGCCGCCGCGCGCCGAGACGGTGAATCCTGAATACATCAGGGCGATCGCCGACCTGCGCGCCAAGGGTGTCACGGGAAAGCTCATCATCGGCGGCAAGTCGATGGGCGGACGGGTGGCGTCTATGGTCGCCGACGAGATATTTGAAAAAGGCGAGATCGCCGGGCTGGTCTGCCTCGGCTATCCCTTCCATCCGCCGGCCAAGCCCGAGCAGCTGAGGACAAAACATCTCCTCGGCCTCAAGACGCCGACGCTGATTTTCCAGGGCAGGCGCGACGAGTTCGGCACAAAGGACGAGGTGGCGACCTACGGTCTCTCCGACGCAATCGAGATGATCTGGCTGGAGGATGGTGACCACGATCTGAAGCCGCGCAAGGCGATCTCGGGTTTTTCGACCGCGGATCATTTGAGGACGATGGCGGAGAGGGTGAAGGCTTGGGCAGAGGGGCTTTAGGGCGGTCGCTTCGACCCTGATTGGACATTCTTTGGCGTCTGCGCTGCCCGTCATCTGGCTGCCGCCATCTTCTCCCCGTAAACGGGGAGAAGGGCGCTGTCGCCTCCGGTTTCGCCAATCGCCAGCGTTGCAGGAAACGCGCCGGCGTCACGGCCAGCCACCTTCTCCCCGTTAACGGGGAGAAGGTGCCGGCAGGCGGATGAGGGGCAGCGCTAACGCTGAAGGGCTAGCTCCAATGCTCCTCGTAAGGCGGCCACTTGCCGCGCATGCCGGCTTCTTGTTCTGATGACCCAAATGAAAATCGCCACCTTCAACATCAACAACATCAACAGACGGCTGGAAAACCTGCTGGCATGGCTCGCCAAAGCAAAGCCCGATGTGGTCTGCCTGCAGGAACTCAAGGCGCGCGACATACAGTTTCCGCAGACCAGGCTCGCCAAGGCCGGCTACGGCGCAGTGTGGAAGGGCGAGCCGACCTGGAACGGCGTCGCCATTCTGGCAAAGGGCGCAGAACCCGTGCTGACGCGCGACGCGCTGCCCGGCGACGAGGCCGATCGCCAGGCGCGCTACATCGAGGCGGCGGTCGACGGCGTCGTTGTTGGCTGCCTCTACGCGCCGAACGGCAACCCGCAACCGGGGCCGAAATTCGACTACAAGCTCGCCTGGCACGAGCGCTTCGCCGCGCATGCCGGTCAGTTGCTCGATACCGGCCTGCCGGTCGCGCTCGCCGGCGACTACAACATCGTGCCAGAGCCGCGCGACATCTACCCGACCCGCTCCTATGACGACAACGCGCTGGTGCAGCCTCAAAGCCGCGCCGCTTTCGCCGCGCTGATCGAGCAGGGCTGGACCGACGCGCTGCGCAAGGCCTTCCCGAAGCAGACGCTCTACACATTCTGGGATTACCGCCGCAACCGCTGGCCCCGCGACGCCGGCTTGCGGCTCGACCACATCCTGTTGTCGAAGAAGCTCGCCCGCAACCTGAAGGCGGCCGGCATAGACCGGGATGTGCGCGGGCAGGACGACGCCAGCGATCATGCGCCGGTGTGGGTGGAGGTGGAGAACTGACCTCGCGGCGGCCGCGATCCTTCGCGCCCCCCTGTGCAGCCACCACATCGCAAGCTAGGGTGCCGCAATCATCCCCGCCGAGGCTTCTACTTGCCCAGCCTGACCGTCGTCATCTCCTGTATCCTTCTCGCTGCCGCAGCGTTGCTTGCCTTTCTCGTCTGGCAGGCGCGCGAGCGCCGGCGGATGCGGCGCCGGGCCGATCCCAGTCGTGACTACGCGGTGCGCTCGACCTGGCAAGCCACCGGCGGCAAGCTCAACTTCTCCTCTTATGTCTACATGGATGTCGATGGCGACGGGGTCTATGGCCTCGCCGACCGGCCGATGGCCGGCATCATGGTGCGGCTTTACGACGAGCGCGGCGGCTTCATCGCCGCGGCGCGAACAAACCCCGCCGGCTTCGCCAATTTCCCGATGTCGTCCAGGCGCCGCAGGGCCAGGATCCGCGCGGCCGGCACCTACCGCTTCTCGGTCTCGGTGCCGCCCGGCTGGCGCGCCAGCAGCGCCAACGAGAACCAGTCGATACGCCTGCGGGAGGTGCCCGGCTCCGTGGCTGGCCTCGTCGGAGAGGACTTGCCGAAACCGGTCGGCCTTGCGCCCGGGCGGTTCCTGAACGGCAGGGTCCCGGCCGCCATAGAGGCGACGCTATCGGTGATGGCCAAAGGCCAGGTCCTTGAAAGCCGAACGCTTGTTCCCGGCGCAGGCTTCCGCTTCGCGCTTGCCGGCGAGGCTGATGCGATTGTGGTGACCGGCGGCGGTCTCGACCGGCAGCTAGCGCTGTCAGCCTATCCGACCGATCTTGGCCTGCTCACGCCCACCGCCCTCGCGCCTGGTGCGGCACTCAGCACCATCGGCTTCGACGACATCACCACGCGCGGCCTGCGCAAGGTTCCCACGGGCCATGCCGGGCTCTCCTGGCGCAATATCAACGCCATGGCGAGCGACAACACCAAGAACAGCGAGGGCTACGTCAACGGCAATGTCTCGGGCGATTACATCGCCTATACGAGCAGCGGCCATCAGGCGGAATTCGGCCGGCAACAGCCCTTCGGCCTGCATTCGATGATGCTGACCGCAGCTTGGCTGGCGTCGGAGGGGGAGACGGCGCTGGTCGAAAGCTGGCTGGGCGACGCGTTGATCGCGAGTGACGAGATCACGCTGTCGGCGCTGACGCCGTGTCACTACGCGCCGATGCTGAAGGCCGTGACCCGTGTTCGTCTGTCGACGAAACACCATTGGCAGCTTGTGGTGGATGACCTGGTGCTGGTCCTCTAGGGAGCAATTCCAGGAAAAATGCGTAGCGGTTTTCCGTCCGGAATTGCGTCAAAACAATATTTAGAGGCCGGCGAGGGATCAGATCAGGTTGTTCGAACCCGCGCCATTGGCGGTGATCGCCGAAAGCCTGTCCTTCTTGACGAGCACGAGCTTCACATAGGTTTTCTTCATGGTCTAGTCCTCGAAATGTGCCCGGATGGATAGTGTCGGCGTTTGCTTTGGCGCACTCGCGCCGGATCAGCCTGCCGGCCCTATCGGGCCGGAGCCGCCATTGCCCGCCGTCACCGCCGACAGCCTGTCTTTCTTGACCAGCATCGGCTTCTCATAAATCTTCTTCATGCCCACACTCTCCAATATCCGGAGCCACCTCTCGAAAGGCCGACAGTGCTCGCTTACCGACGAACACTGTCACTAGCCAGCGCTCTTGCTGGGTGGATCAGCCTGGGATCGGCGTGGAACCGCCGTTGCCCGCCGTCACTGCCGAAAGCCGGTCCTTCTTGACCAGCATCGGCTTCTCATAGGTCTTCTTCATTTCATGGCCTCCGACATTCCAACTGCATAATGTCAAATTGGGCCACGCCACGATGCTCGAGGCGCTAGCCGGCTGAAATCATTGGGGGATGGGGGTGGAACCGCCGTTGCCCGCCGTCACCGCCGAAAGCCTGTCCTTCTTGAGCAGGACCGGCTTTTCATAGGTCTTCTTCATATCCAACTCTCCATTAATCGCGGTCGGATGATGTCAGACTCTCGTCCCCTGTCAACCTGAAGGCCCGATGTTGCCGTCTATTCTTGGGGAATCCGGCGTTTCTTCTGTCGTTATCCCAGTTGCGTTGCATCAAAGACACTCCGTGAACCCGGATAGTCACGTCGGCTGGCGCGAAGGTCTGCCGGCTGGGGCACTGTTCTGCCGAGCGGATGCACGGATCACAATTTTAATCCTGCACGTGTGATTTCCGACACTTAGCCTGCGCGGAAAGCTGGGCTAGGATGTCGAGATGGTCTTCTCCATGCGCGGAGAGGGTGGCCGGGGGGCATCATATGAACAGATCGACGGACAGGTTGCTCTCGCTTCCCTTGCTGGCGGCGGCCATCGCCTGCGTCATGCATGCCTGGCCGTTTCTGGCCACCGGAGCCGGGAGCCTCGCGCATCCGCTGGCCGATTCCGCCTCGATGCGGCTGACCGGCTTCCTGGTGGCGGCGCTCGCTCTGGTGGTCGGCGCGTTGCTGTTCCTCGCCGGCCTTCTGCCGGGACGGCCGGCGCATCAGGCCGGAGCGCCACTGTTCGGCCGTGCGGCGGAGGTGCAGGAGCTCGGCCGGCCGCATCTCAGGCGCTTCTTCCAGGTCCTGCCGGCGGTCACTGTGCTGGCGCTGCTCGCCGACCAGCCTTGGCGGGGCGGCGAGGCGGCGAACGAACCGAAGGGCGGACAGGATGTCGTCAGCGCGCCGCCGGCCCTCGCAACGCCGCCGGCGGAGCTGGCTCTAGCGCCCGCGCCACCGGAGCAGGCGGTAAAGACGCTGCCTGCGGCTGAGCCAGCGC
>NZ_RZOS01000719.1:0-1892 GCF_004022605.1 Mesorhizobium sp. M4B.F.Ca.ET.089.01.1.1 | reverse complement strand
GCAACCGCGGCAAGCCGCGCTCGATCTCGGTCTTCACCGTCGCGTCGGTGTAGGGACCGGACGAGTCATAGACCGTCACCGGCGGCTCGCCGGCGCTCGGGTGAACCGAGATCTCGCGCATCGGGACACGCAGGCCCGGGTGAAGTTGGCCCGGTTTGTGGACTTTCTTCGAAGCGGGCAATTCGCCAACTGTGACGGTCGGGGTGTGGGCATTCATGAGTGAGCCTCCTTGCTCGAGTGCAACGGAGACCCAGTCCACGCGATGAGGAGGAAGTGACGCTTCGCGCAGGATGCGGGCACTGCCCGAATACCGAAGCCGGATTGCCGACTCGCGAAACCTCGCACCGTCCCTACGCCAGTATGAACTGGATCAGGTTCAACGGGTCACTGCGCGCGATAGCAGTATCTCAGCCCCTTGCCGGGACTCCCCTGGTGAGGCACTAGGTTGGACGATGAGATGTCGCCCTGTCAACTCGTACTGAAGCACTTATTGTTGTCGTGTTGTTGTCGTGCTTCGCTAAGGAAATTGATCAGCCACTGCCTGCCCCTCGGGTTACCGTCAGGCAACATTCCTTCGTTCAATCAGTTTCACCATGACGAGAAGCGCCCGGTTCGCCGAAGTCGAAATGCCGAGTTCGGTTCCTTTGCGCACGACGAAACCATTTAGGAAATCAACTTCGCTTCTTCTGCCGCGCGCGAGGTCCTGAGCGGTCGATGAAACTTGGCCGGGCATGTCCCCAGCCAAAGCAAGAACGGAGTGCAACGTGTCGGGTGGCATGACGACGCCCATCGCCTGCGCCACCGCGGTACATTCGGCTACGACATCGCGCACGACATCGGCAACCTCGCCCACATTGAAGATCTGTCCGTAGGGGAGTTGCGATACCGCTGACAGCGCATTGTATGCGCAATTGACGGTCAGCTTGCTCCAAAGTGCCGCAAGCACATCGTCGGAGACAGTGGTCGGGATGCCCGCACCGGTGAACGCCTCCGCAATCCGTTGGCTCGCGAGGGAAGGGCCGATCACCATTTCCCCACGTCCGCGATGCTTGACATGCCCTGGTGCCGTGATCTCGGTCGCGACGTATACGGCGGCTGGGACAACGGCGCTCCCAAGCACTTCTGCCAGGCGATCAGCATTGTCGACCCCGTTCTGAAGACTGAGAACGGCGGTATGCGCATCCAGATGAGGGCCGAACAACCGCCCCACCGCTTCGGTATCTCCCGACTTGACCGAAACAAGTACGACATCGGTGCCCGCTACGCCCGAAGGCTCGGTCGTAGCGCCGATTGGCACGTAGCCCTGGAATGTCTTTGCTTCGACCAACAGGCCGCGCGCCGCTATGGCTTCTATATGGCTCGGCCTGCCGATGAGCATCACCTCGTGCCCGGCTCGCGCGAGCACGGCGCCGAAATAGGAACCGACGGCTCCGGCACCCATGACTGCCACCTTCATGCAGAATCCCTCCGTTGCACGCTTGGTACCTACACCTCGACCACCAGCGCCCCGCCGGTGAGGCCTGCGCCGGCGGCTGCCAGCAGCAGCTTCTCGCCCGGTCGAAAGGGATTGGCGTTGTGGGCAACGGACAGTGACAGAGGGATCGTCGCGGCCGACGAGTTGCCATGGTCGGCAATGGTCTTGATGATGCGGTCATCCTCAATGCCAAGCGACTTGCCGACAGCGTTGAAGATGCGGGCATTTGCTTGATGCGGCGCGAACCGGGCGACGTCCGTTGTCGAAAGGCCGGCCGCTGCCAGCGCCTCGACGGAACAGCGGCTCATCATCTCCACGGCCTTGACGAAGACCTCGCGGCCGTCAGCGATGGTCATGCGGGTTTCGGCGATGTCGATGTCTTCCGCGAAAGGACGCTTGCTGCCGCCCGCCGCGATAT
>NZ_RZOS01000718.1:0-1901 GCF_004022605.1 Mesorhizobium sp. M4B.F.Ca.ET.089.01.1.1 | reverse complement strand
GCGCGCGAGACGAGGCAGCCGGCCTTGGCGGATTGGGCAAGGCGCTCGAATTCGTCTTGCGCGAGGTCCGCGACCTCCGCCTCCGTTTCGAGGTCGATGCGCGTGATCGTCGGCCCCGCCGCGGTCGCACCGAGATGCACCCTGGCAATGGTGCGGATGTTCCGCGCGACGTGGCCCTCCTGGCCGAGAGCAAAGGTCAGAGCCATCGAGAAGCAGCCGGCATGCGCCGCGCCTATCAGCTCTTCCGGGTTGGTGCCGGGGCCATTCTCGAAACGCGACGGAAAGGAATAGGCGCCTTCGAAGACGCCGCTGCCAAGCCGCAGGCGGCCCGAACCTTCCTTCAGCGTGCCTTGCCATTCGGCCGAAGCCTCGCGAATTGTCATCGTGTCCTCCTGGGTTGATGAATATATAGACCGATCTGCATATTATGTAGACCGATTGTCATATTCGACGCAAGGCCTATAATGGTTGCTCCTGACAGAGGTTGACATGGCGAACGACACCCGGGCCCGCATACTCGAGACGACCGGCCTGCTGCTGAGGCAGCGCGGCTATCACGGCACCTCGCTGAACGACATTTTGAGCGCCAGCGCGGCCCCCCGCGGCTCGCTCTACTTCCATTTTCCGGGCGGCAAGGACCAGCTGGCCATCGAGGTGACGCGCGCCAGCGTCGCCGAGGTGACGGAGCGGCTGGGTGCTGCGCTGGCGGCGGAAGACGACCCGGCCGTCTCGGTTCGCCACATCTATCAGTCGGTGGCTACCATGCTGGAGGAGAACCAGTTCTCGCTCGGCTGTCCGATCGCGCCTGTCGTGCTGGACTCGCCAACACCGGAGCTGGCGGAATTGTGCCGCTCGGCCTTCGAGCAGTGGATTGGCCTGCTGCGCCAGGCATTCGTCAGGGCAGGGGTGCCCGAGCGGCGCGCGCAGGCGCTTGCGCTGCTCGTCGAATCCTCGCTCGAGGGCCTGATGGTGATCGCCCGAGCCACCCGCGACCACGGGCCGCTCACGGCCGTGGCCGATGAAGTGACGGCGCTGGTGGAGGCGGCGGTGCGTGCCGGCAAGGCGGCGGAGCGCGAGGAAGCTACCGTTTAGAGCAGTTCATGCGCCTCCGGAATTGTGTCAAAGCAGAGAGATAGGGCGGTTCGCCGTCTCCGTGAAATGGAGAAACGCTCTAGGCGCCCTGGTTGGGGAAGCAGGCCGTTGCGCTGAGCAGCGGCCCATTGGCCAGCGCGGTCAGGAAGGTCGGCAGCACGGTCGAGAATGTGTAGGATATCCGCACCGTCGAAAACCCGCTGAGGCCCGAGCAGGTCGTGTTGTTGTTGACGGTGATGTTGCTGCCGCTCAGCGCGATGCCGTCGGTCGCGGCCATGGTGCTGATGTAGCTGACGGTGCTGGCCGAGTTGTAGACGCCGCTTTTCGTGCACCCGCTCTGCAGCACGCCAACGCAGCGCGCCGCCGAGGTCGCGGTTTCCTGCAGCGCGTGCTGCACCCAGTACATGCGGCCGAACTCCACCGTGCCGAACAGCACCATCAGCAGCGGCACCGAAAGCAGCGCGAACTCGACCGCATTGGCGCCGGACCTGTCGCGGAGAAATGACGACAGGCCCTTCATTGCGGCTGCACCATGGCCTCGACGCCGATGTTGCCGCTCTTGACGATGCCGAGGCCGCCGAACAGCGGCGCGAACGGCCTGCTTGCGGTGATGGCCACGAACTTTCCGGAAATGCCGCCCTTGGGGCAAGCGGTGCTGCAGGTCACCGACGTGCCCCAGGTGACCGTGGTCCCCGAAACCGTCGGGCAATAGCAGAGGTCGGCGTTGGATGCCGTCCCGCTCTGGCTCGCGGTGGCCGTGCTGGCGTTGTAGGTGATCGACGCGCCATTGTTGACCACCACCTTGATGG
>NZ_RZOS01000717.1:0-1904 GCF_004022605.1 Mesorhizobium sp. M4B.F.Ca.ET.089.01.1.1 | reverse complement strand
GCCGGTGCCGCGCAAGGCTTCCGCATCCCGCCGATCGACGGCGACGGCAGGCATCCGAATGTCCAGGCCGAACCTGCCTTCCAGAAGGGCTGGTTCGAGGTCCAGGACGAGGGCTCGCAGATCGTCGCCGCGCTCGCCGGCGCCGAGGCCGGAATGCAGGTGCTCGACTATTGCGCCGGCGCCGGCGGCAAGACGCTGGCGCTGTCGGCCGAGATGGGCAATACAGGCCAGATCTTCGCCCACGACGCCGAAAAGGCGCGGCTGGCGCCGATCTTCGACCGCATCCGCCGTTCGGAAAACCGCAACATCCAGATCGTCAGCAAGCCGGCCGAGCTGGCCCCGCTGTCAAACCACATGGATATCGTGCTGGTCGACGCGCCCTGCACCGGCAGCGGCACATGGCGACGCCGCCCCGATGCCAAATGGCGGCTGACGCAAAGGCAGCTCGACCAGCGCCGGGGCGAGCAGAGCGAAATCCTCGACGCGGCCAGGGCCTTCGTCAAACCGGGCGGCCTGCTGGTCTACATCACCTGCTCGGTGTTCGACGCCGAGAACGGCGACCAGGTCGCGGCGTTTCGTGCGCGCCACGGTGATTTCACGCCGGTCGACCACCGCAAGCTCTGGGACAGCCGCTTTCCAAGCCATCCGGCCGCCGCGCGCCTGGGCAGCGACGGTGGCATCTCGCTGTCGCCGGCGCTGAGCGGCACCGACGGCTTCTATGTCTGCGCGCTGCGCGGGGCGGGATCAGGCCGGTGAGAACGGCCGCGCGGCTGCATTGTTGCACTGCAACATAAGAGATTGCCTGCGCTGCGTGCCTCTGCAATAAGCTTTCCCAGGAAACAAGGGCGATGGCCATGGTAGCAAAGATCGTACCCGCTCCCGACTATGAGGACCGTGTCCGCACATCCTTCGCCCGGCAACAGGCGATGACGACCATCGGCGCCGAACTGACCCTGGTGACGCCCGGCATCATCGAGATCGAGATGCCCTATTCGGCGGCGCTCACCCAGCAGCATGGCTTCCTGCATGCCGGCGTCATCTCGACGGCGCTGGATTCGGCCTGCGGCTATGCGGCGTTCTCGCTGCTGCCGCAGAATTCCAGCGTGCTGACCATCGAGTTCAAGGTCAATCTGCTGGCGCCGGGCAGGGGCGAGCGCTTCCTGTTCCGCGGCTCGGTGACCAAGCCCGGCCGCACCATCGTCGTTGCAGATGGCCAGGCCTATGCCTTTGCCGCCGACGGCGAGGCCAAGCTGATCGCCACCATGACCGGCACGATGATGACGGTCGTCGGACGGGACGGGATCGAAGGGTGAGGAGCTGTCCGCGCAGCGGACGAAAAGCCCCCAAATGGGCTTTTCGAGCGACGAACGCCCCGAGCCCTAGCGAAGGGCCGGGAGGCGGCGAGGGCACATTGCCCCTTCCCTTTCGTAGTGGCAACAAATAGGGGGGTAGGGGCCCGTCATGACCGTCAAAGTGTCACGTCTGTCCGGCAGCGACGTTCTCTTCGTCATGGCCGTGGAAGCCGAATATGGCCCGCATCTCAGGAAACTGTTCACGCCGCTGATGACCGGCGTCGGACCGGTCGAGGCCGGGATCAGGCTGGGCGCCGAGCTTGCCCGGCTGAAACTGGAAAACGCGCTGCCGGATCTCGTCGTCTCGCTGGGCTCGGCCGGCAGCCGAAGGCTGGAGCAGGCGGAGATCTACCAGGCCGTTTCGGTTGCCTATCGCGACATCGACGCCTCGCCCTTGGGCTTCGAGAAGGGCGCCACGCCGTTTCTCGACCTGCCGGTCACCGTGCCGTTGCCGATACGCATTCCGGGCATCAGGGAGGCATCGCTGTCGACCGGCGGCGCGGTCATCTCCGGCGTCGCCTATGACGCGATCGCCGCCGACATGGTCGACAT
>NZ_RZOS01000716.1:0-1924 GCF_004022605.1 Mesorhizobium sp. M4B.F.Ca.ET.089.01.1.1 | reverse complement strand
GAGCACATCTATGACGTGATCTACTGCGCCCGCGGCCAGGCCGAAAACCTGATCAAGATGCACAAGAGCCAGCTCGCCTCCGACCGCACCTCCTGCCGCTCACCGATTGCCAACCAGGTCCGTCTTGTCCTGCACACCGCTGCATACTGGTTGATGCTCACCCTGCGCGAGGCGGTGCCCACGACCCATCATCTGCGCAACGCCGAGTTCGCTACGCTGCGGCTCAGGCTGCTCAAGCTCGGCGCTCGCGTCATCGAAACCGTCTCGCGCATCCGTCTGGCCTTCGCCGCCGCCTGTCCCGAGGCAAGTCTGTTCCGGGCGCTCGCCAGCAATCTGCTACCGGCAGGACCACGACCGCCGGGGCAGCAGGCCCCGCCGAACCATACAGCTTCCACCCTCCAGCGCGTTCACAAGTCCAGACACAGCCGCGGTGAAAAGGACGCCGCGCCGCCACCTGTCCACCGCTCAGCGGCAAACAAACCCAGATGCGTCATGAATAAGACGGGCTAGAGGGGGATGAAGTCATTTGCGGTCGTATCCGGCATTGGCGAAGTAATTTGAGCACTCGAGGGATGTCGTCCGGTTGAGGATTTCGCCGATTGCCTGACAGACGGTTTCGGCCGTCCGTTTGGCCGCCTTTCGAAGCCAGTGTTTGAGCTTGGCGAAGAACTGTTCGATGGGGTTGAGATCGGGTGAGTATTTGGGCAAGAGAATCAACTTGGCTCCGACCTTGCGGATGGCGCGACGCACGGCCTTGCCCTTGTGCGAGCCGAGATTGTCCATGACAACGATCTCGCCGGGCTTGAGGGTCGGGACCAGCACGGTCTCGATATAGAGGCGGAAGCGCTCGCCATTGATCGGCCCATCGATGAGCTATGGCGCGGTGATGCCGTCATGACGCAAGGCTGCCAGGAACGTCATGGTTTTCCAGTGGCCGTGCAGCACCTTTGCCTTGATGCGCTGTCCAACTGGCGCCCAGCCTCTGAGTGGCGCCATGTTGGTCTTGGTCCAGGTTTCGTCGATGAACACCAGGCGGGCAGGATCGATGCGGTTCTGATAGGCCAGCCATTGCGCCCGCCGGCGCGCTACGTCGGGGCGATCTTGCTCGGCCGCGACCAGCGTCTTTTTTTGTACGACAGGCCCTCAGCGTGGACGAACTCCCAGACCGAGCGATAGTCGACCTCAAGCCCTCGTTCGGCGAGCTCGGCGACAAGGCCGCGCAACGTGAAGGCCTGCTTGCGGCAGCGCTCAATGAGCCACTCGCGCCACACCCCCGAGAGTTTCTTGGGCTTGGAACCGCCGACTTTGCGCGGTGCTACGCTGCCGGTTTCCTCATCGAGCTTAACCCACTCGATCGCAGCGCTGTAGCTGACCCCGAAACGCTTCGCAGCCGCACGTCGCGACATCCCCTCCGTCTTCACTGCCTCCACGACGCGCTCTCGCAGATCCATCGATAGTGCCATCCATGCTGGCTGGCCTCCTGCCCAGTATGAACCGTGAATCTGAAAATCGCTGATTTGGGAATCCTCAACGACTCCAAACTATTTCATCCCGCTCTAGTTGTGGAGCCTCAACAGGTTGTCCCCGGTTAGGCCGAGGCGGCTGATTGGTGTTTTGGACTTTAGGCTGCCGTGAGGTCGATGCCAATTGTATCGGTGCAGCCAGACGGGAAGTTCTCCGGCACGATGATCGGAGTTCGGGTAGGCGATGGCGTAGGCCCATTCTCTGAGCGCTGTCTGAATGAAGCGCTCTGCCTTGCCATTATCCGGTATGTGATCTGTGGTGCCTGCATGTCCCGCTGTTCTTGTTTTGGAACGGCCTTATGGTGAGCCCATCCGGGACGTGGGGCACCGGGAGCACGAAGGTGCAGGCAGGCCGTCAATAGACCGTGGGCTGAGAGCCCGAGCTCGTTACATGGCCGCCC
>NZ_RZOS01000715.1:0-1933 GCF_004022605.1 Mesorhizobium sp. M4B.F.Ca.ET.089.01.1.1 | reverse complement strand
ATCCGAAGTTCCGCACCTGGAATGTCGAGGAGCGGGACGGCGGCCTTTATGCCGGCATCTGGGAATCGACGCCTGGCAAGTGGCGCATCGTCTATGACGAGTGGGAGTTCTGCCACGTCCTGTCCGGCGTCTCGGTGATCTCCGAGGACGGCGGCGAGGCGCGCACCGTCAGGGCCGGCGACAGCTTCGTGCTGCGGCCAGGTTTCAAGGGGACCTGGGAAGTGCTCGAGACGACCCGCAAGGAATATGTGATCAAGCTCTGATCGCCTGCCAGCCGGGTCAGAGCAGGCGGTCGATATCGCCCTCGGAAAATCCGTACTCGCGCATCATCTGTCGGTGCCAGGAACTGCCGAGCAGCTCGCCCAGGCAAGAATCGATGCACTGGCGCAGCGCATCATTGCCCTTGGCCAGCGCGAAGGCGCCGGCCGCCGGCTGCTTTTCGTCGGCCGGAACGTCGATGACGGCAAGCGGCGCGTCGGGCCGTCCGGCCAGGTAGCCGCGGTGCGCCATGGCGACGCTGGCATAGGCATGCACCACGCCGGCGGCGACGGCCTCGGCCGCTTCGGCCTGGGTGCCGAAGATCCTGATCCGCTCGGCCGGGATGCCGTTACGCAGCGCCGTCTGGTGCTGGATCTGGCCCGATACAACGCCAAGTATGGCCGACGGATCGCGGCCGAGTGCCCGGTAGCCACCCAGTCCAAGCGGGTTACCCTCGGCGACCAGCAGTCCGTCCGGCAGCATCCAGATCGGCCGGGTGAAATCGACCAGCTTCTTGCGCTCGTCCGAGATGAACAGCCCCGTGGTCATGTCCCACCGGTCCTCGACCAGTCCCGGCAACAGTTCGGCGAACTCCGCCTCGATGGCCGAAAACCCGTCCAGCCCCAATGTCTCGCAAACCTTCTCCGCCAGCACCGCGTCGCAACCGCGCAAGGCGCCCGATGCGTCGGTGAAGCAGAAGGGCGGTTCCTGCAGGAAGGCGAATCTCATTGTCCCGATATCCGTTCGTCGCCTGTCAGAAGGCCACCGCGAGCCGTTCCAGCCCATGGAAATGATAGCTGTCGCGGAAGCGCGGCTCTTCGGCGAGGTGGAGCTTTGGCTGCCGCTCGAACAGCGTCTTCAGCGAGACCTGCAGTTCGAGCCTGGCCAGCGGCGCGCCGATGCAGAAATGGATGCCGGCGCCGAAGGAGACGTTCTTCTGGTCGGCGCGGCCTGGATTGAAGGCTTGCGGCGCGGCGAAGGCTAAGGGGTCGCGGTTGGCCATGCCGAGCAGCAGCGCGATCTTGTCGCCGCGCCTGAGCACGATGCCGGGCTGGACCTCGATTTCCTCATAGGCATAGCGCAGGAACATATGCAGCGGCGCGTCGAAGCGCAGGCATTCCTCGACCGTCGCAGCGGTCGCCTCCGGCGTGGTGAAGAAACGGCTGGGGTCGCCGCCCTGCGCCAGGATCGAGCGCACCGCATTGCCGGTCTGGTGCACGGTCGCTTCGTGGCCGGCATTGAGCAGCAGAATGGCTGATGACACCAGCTCGTCCTCGGACAGTCTCTGGCCATCTTCTTGCGCTGCGATCAGCAGCGACAGCAGGTCGTCGCCCGGCTGCTTGCGCCGCTCGGTGACGTAGCCGCGCAGGAAATCGGAAAAGTCGCGCGCGGCGCGGTTCGCGGTCTCCTCGGTCTCGCGCGTGCGGCCATGCATGTACATGGCGACGATCTGGTGCGACCAGTCGAGCAGCTGCGGCGCCATCGCCACCGGCACGCCGAGCATTTCGGCGATGATGGTGATCGGCAGCGGCGAGGCGAAGGCGGGCAAGAGGTCGACGCCGTTGGGCTCGAAGCGGTCGATCAGCTCGTTGGCCAGCGCTTCGACGCGCGGCCGCAGCCGTTCGACCTGGCGCGAGACGAATGCGCGGTTGACCAGGGTCCGCAGCCTGGTGTG
>NZ_RZOS01000714.1:0-1937 GCF_004022605.1 Mesorhizobium sp. M4B.F.Ca.ET.089.01.1.1 | reverse complement strand
CTTGTAGCCAAGCTGGCGCTCGACGCGTACGCGCAGCGGCGCGCCGTTCTCGACCGGCAGCGGCTTGCCGTTGACGCCGTAGGCGAGGATCGTCTGCGGGTGGCGGGCATCGATCAGGTCGATGGTGCCGTAATATTTGACGTCGCCCGAGAGGCTGCGGTCGATCGTGTCGAGGCAGTGGAACATCACATACCGTGCCTGGGGTTTCACCACCGCCTGGTCGAGAACTAGGGACAGCGGCGTGCCGGTCCATTTGGCGATGCAGCTCCAGCCCTCGACGCAGTCGTGGCGAGTGATCTGGGTGCGGCTCGGCATATTCTGCAGCTGCTCGCGGGTCAGCGACAGCGGTTTCTCGACAAGGCCGGAGACCTCGAGGCGCCAGTCGGCGAAGTTGTTGGCAAGCAGGCCCTTATAGGTGTCGTCGTCGGGGGCGGTGACGCCGTTCGGCCGCTGCGGCTGGCGGATATCGGCCTCGGTGAACTCCTGCGCCAGCGCGTCGCGGCCGGCGAGCAGGCGCTGGGCCCGGTATGTCAGGCCATTGGCATTCTCGAGGAAGCTGCGCAGACCGCCGCCGATGCCGAGCCCGCCGTCGAAGGCATCGCAGCCCGACAGCGCGATGCCGGACAGGCCGAGACTGGCGGAGGTAAGGAATTTCCTGCGGTTGATTTGAAACTTGGCCATATCAGGCGCTCCTCTCGGACGAGCTGTCGTCATGCGCCGGCGGGTCGGTGCGGTACCAGCCGGTGATGATCGAGCGCAATTCGTTGATCGGGCCGGCGGCGAGGATCATCAGCATGTGGATGATGAAGAAGCCGACGAGCAGCACCATGACGGTGAAGTGGATGGTGCGCGCCGTCTGCCGGCCGCCGAGCAGTTCATTGAGCCAGGGCAGCACCGAATTCATGCTCGGCGACATGGCGAGGCCGGTGATGATCATTAGCGGCAAGAGCACGAACAGCACGCCGCCATAAGCCATTTTCTGCAGCGTGTTGTATTCGCGCGTGTGATGGAACTTCAGCTTCGCGTGGTCGACGATGTCCCGCGGCAATCGCCGGAGATCGTCGAGGCGCGGGGCGAGATCGCGCCTGACATGGCCGTTGATCAGGCCGGCGACCAGCCAGACGAGCAAGGTGGCGGAGAGCACCCAGGCGAAGAAGAAATGAACGACGCGGGCGGTGCCGAGATCATAGTAGGAGGGGATCGTCACCCAGGACGGGAAAGCGCGGGGCGACTCCTGTCCGGGCGGTCCGGACCAGCCGAGCACGCCGGTCGTGTCGAAGCGTTTGCCGAAGATTTCGGTGTAGCCGCGCGGACCCTGGTCGGTGTTTTCGGCGCCGATGGCGAAGATGGTGTTGTTGTAGCCGAAGCCGGATTCCTTGCCGATATAAAGCTGGGGGCGGGCGTTGAATATCTGCAGGCCGGAAAGCAGCATGAAGAACAGCGCGATCGCCCAGAGCCAGTGGGTCAGTCGCGTCCAGCGGGACTGGCGGTAGATCAGCGTCGCGTCCTTCGATGCGGCTTGCGCATCGGCGGCGGGCTCGCTCCTGGCAACGGTTTCCATCGTCCTTCGTTCTCCCGGCCTTGTAGCTCTTCGTTCTCCTCCCAATACGTCGCCAGCCAAAGCGATGTTTCATCCGATCACGGATTTATTACGGGCAAGCGGTCAAGGACTGCTCAGGCTGACGGCGAGATTCACCGCCGCCGCGACGATCACCGTGTTGAAGAAGAACGACAGGATCGAATGGATGAGCACCACCTGGCGCATGTGCGAGGTGGTGATGGCGGTGTCGGCGGTCTGCGCGGTCATGCCGATGACGGTCGCAAAATAGAGGAAATCCCAGCCCTCAGGACGCTTGTCGCCGGGGAAATCCAGACCGCCGACCGGAACCTTCTTCTTGGTGGCAACGTCGATCTCCTCGCCGTTCATCCAGTAGACA
>NZ_RZOS01000713.1:0-1938 GCF_004022605.1 Mesorhizobium sp. M4B.F.Ca.ET.089.01.1.1 | reverse complement strand
GTAGTTGACCATGATGTCCTCGGCCGGTACGCCCTTCGCCTTCAGATAGGCTTCGAGGATCTTGTTGGTGGTGCGCGGATAAACGTAGTCGGTGCCTTCGAGCACCCAGCGCTTCACCGAGCCGCCGTCCTCGCTCATCAGGTAGTCGACGGCCGGAATGGCCTGCTGGTTCGGCGCGGCACCGGTGTAGAAGACGTTGCGCTCGCTCTCCTCGCCCTCATACTGGACGGGATAGAACAGGATGTTGTCGAGTTCCGAGAACACCGGCAGCACGGACTTGCGCGAAACAGAGGTCCAGCAGCCGAACACGGCCGCGACCTTATCCTTGGAGATCAGTTCGCGCGCCTTTTCGGCGAACAGCGGCCAGTTGGAGGCCGGATCGACGACGACGGCCTCGAGCTTCTTGCCGAGCAGGCCGCCCTTGGCGTTCTGCTCCTCGATCAGCATCAGCATGACGTCCTTCAGCGTCGTCTCCGAAATCGCCATGGTCCCCGACAGCGAATGGAGGATGCCGACCTTGATCGTGTCGTCGGCCGCCTTGGCAGGCGCCGTCAGCAGGCCGGCGGCAAGAACGCCGGCCGAAAACATTTTTGTTATTGTCGAGAAATTACCCCTCATATTGCACACTCCCAAGCTAGTTGTTTTGCATCGCAACATAGCTATGCAACCACCATGCCAAACAGCGAAGCGGCACTGGAAATGTCGAAATATCCCAATCTTATCAGCTTGTTACGATATTAGTCGTCAAACATTTAATGGTCTGCCAAAGACCCGAATGCGGCAAAATTGCGCAATGCTGCCTATCTTTTGCCCAAATTAGTCTGGTGCTCAAAAATTGGGCCTTGCGACATACGGCAAGTTGCGGCGCGGCGCCAAAATAGGGCAAGGTCCGCTTGAACCGAGCCATGCCATGATTTCCCGTATCTCCAGCATTTTCAGCGTCATGCTTCTGTTAGCCGTGACGGGGGCAGCCCGCGCCGACTTCACCGAGGGCAAGATCCCCGACGGGATCTACCATTGCGAGGTCTACCTGCTCGGCGCCTTCCTCAACCTCGGCGACATCACCATCAAGGGCAATGTTTACAGCGGTCCGGTGACCTTCGGCGCCGCACCGCAAGGCTACAACTATCAGATGAATGCCAATGGCGAGATCAGCTGGCTCGGTCCGCTGGGCGGCTATACGAGCGGTGGCAACTCCGTTTCGATGACGCAGGCGACGCTGGAGGGCCCGGATGGTCCGTCCTTCGACATCATCATGAAGCAGCCCGACGGAGCCTTCACGGCCTCGACCTGCACCAGGGGATAACCTGCCTGTCCGCCGAAGAGAGCACCGGCAGCCGTTCGCGAGAACGTGAGGCGGCAGGCCTTCAGCTTTCCGCGGCGACTTCGAGCGCCAGCCGCGTCATGTCGGTGAACAGTTCCTGGCGCTCGGAATAGTCGGTCTGCTCGCCATTGGTGACATGATCGACCACGTTTAGCAGCGACAGCGCTCGCGCGCCAAAATGGGCCGAAATGCGGTAGAGGGCGCTGGTCTCCATATCGACGGCGAGCGCTCCCAAGGCCATGGCTTCGGCATAGCGGGCGCGGCCCTTTGGATGATAGAAAATATCGCTGCAGATGGTCAGCCCCGCCCGGTGCTCGATGCCAAGCGTCTCGGCCCGCTGCAATGCCCGGGCAAGCAGCGCCGGATCGGGACCGGCAGCGGCGTAGAGTCCGAAGACCTGGCCGCTGTCGGCATTCTCGGCGCGGACCGATTGCGAGACCACCAGGCCTCGTAACGGCACCTCGGCGCTCAGGCCGCCACAAGTGCCAGTTCGGATCAGCGTCTTGACGCCGTGGAAGTCGAGAAGCTCATGGGCGTAAATCAGGAAGGACGAGACGCCAATGCCGGTCGACTGGATGCTGACCGGCTTGCCCCGATACCGGCCGGTGAAGCCC
>NZ_RZOS01000712.1:0-1944 GCF_004022605.1 Mesorhizobium sp. M4B.F.Ca.ET.089.01.1.1 | reverse complement strand
GAGCCAGACGCACCGTCTGGCTCCCTTCCATGGCTTCCATCGTCACCCCGGTCCGTTCTGGGGTGGTGGCGGACATCAGCCTTGCTCGCTCCGGTCCAGGACCGGCTGGAACTGGTCGGTGGCCTTCTTCAGCTCTTCCGCCGGATCGGCGCCGGCGATCATGTTGCTCAGCGCCACGCCATAGATGTCACGGAACTCGGTGACCGGGATGATGACCGGCAGCGCCAGCCGGCTGACATTGCCGGAGCCGACCACGGCGTCGAGCCAGCTTGCCGGCATGGTGACGCCCTCGCGCACCTTGGGATCCTCCAGCACCGATTTGCGGAACGGCACGCCGGCGCCGGCCTGCAAGAGACGCGCGCCCATGGCCGGCGACACCGCCCATTGGCAGAACAGATAGGCCGCTTCCTTCTTCTCGCTGGCGGCGGTGACGCCGATGCCGTCGCCGAACGTGCCCGAGGCATGCGCCTTGGGGCCCTTCGGCATGACGCCGTAGCCGACCTTGCCGACGACCCGCGACTTTTCAGGATTTTCCATCGGCGGCGCGAACCCGACGCCGTCGAACCACATGCCGATCTTGCCCTGCAGGAAGGCCGACTGCGCCTCGGCCCAGTTGAAACCGGTGACGCCGGGAGGCGCCGATTTGGTCATCAGCCGCTGGTAGAGGCCGGCCGCTTCGACCGCCTCGGGAGACAGCGTGCGCAGCTTGCCCTCGGCATCGAGCGGCGTCATGTCGTAGCCCAGCATCAGCGACGTCCACACCGGTGTGTTGGCGTTCTTCAGCCCGCGGGCGACGAAGCCATAGGTGTTGGCCGAAGGATCGGTCAGCGCCTCGGCCGCCGCCACCAGCTGCTCGAAGGTCTCGGGATATTTCAGCCCCTTGGCCTCGAACAGTTCCTTGTTCCAGTAGACGATCCAGTAGTCGACCGAGAACGGCAGCGAGCGCAGCACGCCTTGCGTATCCTTGGCGAAGACCATGCCGGCATCGGCGAAGTCGCTCTCGACCAGTGCCGGATCGGTGAGCGTCGGATCGGCGAGATAGCCGGAGATGTCGGCCAGCCAGCCGCCCTTCTCGAACTGCCGCTTCTGCACGTGGTAGCTGAGATGCACGACGTCGAAGCTCGGCTTGCCTGAGCTGAGCTCGATCACCGTCTTCTGGCGCTGCTGCTGTTCGGGCGTCGCCTCGGCATTGACCTTGATGCCGGTCAGTTCCTCGAACTCGCCGATATATTTTATCAGCGTGTCGCTGCGCGGGCTCTTGACCAGATTGACGTCGAGCGTGGTGCCGGAAAAGCGCTTCCAATCGACGCCGGCGGCAAAGCTGGGGCGCAAGCCGGCGAAGCCGGCGGCGGCAAGAGCGGCTGTTCCGGCAAGCAGTTGCCTTCTGGTTGGGGTGAACGGATTGGACGACATTTCTTCCTCCCGGGGTTGCTGTCGTTGTGGATTGCGCCGCTGCGGCGGCGCGGCTCATTTCCCTCAGATCTGCAGCGCCAGCCGGCGCGCATTGTCGATGTGCAGACTGATCGCCTCGACCGCCTTTTGCGGGTTGCGGCTTTCCATCGCCTCGATCACCGCCAGGTGCTCGCGCATGACCGGCACGACGCGGCCGTCGATGCGGAACCTCTCCTGATGGATCAGCCGGATCTTCACCGAATTGACCAGATAGGCCTTGGCGATGATTTCGTTGTCGAGCGCGTCGATGAAGGTGTCGTGCATCGCCCAGTCGATGGTCTGTGCCCTGGCTTCCATCTCCGGCGTCGCCGGCTGCGCCAGCGCCTCGGCAAGCATCTCCTCATGCTCGCGCCGCAAACGGGCGAGCTCCGCATCGGCGGCGCTGACGGTGAACAGCGCCACCGCCTCGCGCTCCATGAACAGGCGGAACTGGAAGGCCTCGCGGATCAGGTTGATGTCGATATGGGCGATCTGCATGCCGCGCTGCGGAAT
>NZ_RZOS01000711.1:0-1960 GCF_004022605.1 Mesorhizobium sp. M4B.F.Ca.ET.089.01.1.1 | reverse complement strand
GTGCCGGTGCTGCTCGACGGCTTCGATCGCGGTCACCTTGCGCTTCAGGCCGGCATCGTCGACGCCGGTGCCGCGCCCGGTCCATTTCTCGGCGCCGCCACCGAACAGGGCGGCAGAAATCGCCGCCGCCGGCGTGGTGTTGCCGATGCCCATTTCGCCGAAGCAGACGAGGTCGATATCCTTGGTCACCGCATCATGGCCGGCCGAGACGGCGGCGAGGAAGGCCTTCTCGTCCATCGCCGGCACTTCGGTGAAGTCGCCGGTCGGATGGTCTAGGTCGAGCGGAATGACGTCGAGATCGGCTCCGGCGATGCGGGCAAGCTGGTTGATGGCGGCGCCGCCGCCGGCGAAATTCGCCACCATCTGCACGGTGACTTCCGACGGGAAGGCCGAGACACCCTGCGCGGTGACGCCGTGATTGCCGGCAAAGACGAAGACCTTCACCTTGTCCAGCTTCGGCATGTCGCGGCCCTGCCAGCGCCCCAGCCAGGCGGCGATGGTTTCCAGCCGGCCGAGGCTGCCTTGCGGCTTGGTCAGCGTGTCCTGGCGGCGGGCGACGGCATTGGCCGCGGTGTCGCTGCCGGCCGGCAGATCGAGGCAGGCAGCGCGAAGTTCATCAAGCGATTTGAAAGACATGGGGCAAAGTCTCCGAAAGAGAGTCAGGATAGGGATACGGAAGCGACGAGCAGGACTGCGATCTCGCCAAGTTGCTGAAGGGCGCCGATCGTGTCGCCGGTCTGGCCGTCGATCTGGTTGAGGCAAAGGGCGCGGAACGCGGCAAACAGCAGACCAAGCAGGACGATCGCGACAATGGCGCCGCCTGGCCCGAGCAGGAGGAGCGGTATCGCGCCGAGCACGGCGCCAACTATTGCGGCCTCGGCCGAGACTCTGCCGGCGCCGGCCGAGAGGCCGTCGGACCGCGCCGGGGGCAAGAGATGCATGAAGGCGCCCAGCAATCCGCGCGAGGCGGCGTGCGCGGCAATGAGCGCCAGGAGCGCCTGTGTGGGGTCGGCGAATTCCGAAATCGCGCTCCAGCGGATCAGCAGCGACAGGGCCAGTGCCGCCGCGCCATAGGCGCCGATGCGGCTGTCGCGCATGATCTCCAGTTTTCCACCGCGCGACTCGCCGCCGCCAAAGCCATCGGCGACATCGGACAGCCCATCCTCGTGCAGGCAGCCGGTGGTGAGCAATGTTGCGGCAAGCGCAAGCGCGGCCGCCGGACCCATGGCAAGGCCGAATCGTTCCGCCGTGGCGTAGACGACCGCGCCGATCAGTCCGACCGCAAGCCCGGTGACCGGCGCCGCCCCGATCGCGGCGGCGAGGCTGCGCCCGCGAACATCAACGACGGGCAGCGGCCGCCTGGCGCAGAAGACCAGGCAAAGGGCGATGTCATCGAGGACTTGCCGGAGCGAAAGGGGAAAGTTCTGGAGCTTCATGCCCTAGCCCCTCGCAATGGCATGGAAGAACGTCCCGCTGACATGGCCGCGCCGATAGCCGGAGGCGCCGAGCGGATTGCCCTGGCCGTCGGCAAGGTCGGCCAGCGGCTCGTCGTTGCCGGTGGCCGTCATCTGCGCATAGTGGAATTCATGGCCGCGGATCAGCGTGCCCTCGGTTCCGAGCGGGCAAGCGGCGCGCAGCCGCGCCTCGCGGTAGCCGAGGTTCATCTTGCGCTTGGCGAAGCTGGTCGAATGGCCGAGCAGGCCAAGCATCGGATGCGTGTCGCCTGTCGCGTCCTCAAGAGTCTCGCCCAGCACCATGAAGCCACCGCACTCGCCGTGGATCGGCTTGGTCGCGGCGAAGCGCGCCATTGCGGCCCGGAAGTTGGTGGCGGCGGCCAGCCTGCCGGCATGAAGCTCGGGATAGCCGCCGGGCAGCCAGCAGACATCGCAGCTGTCGTCGGGCGCTTCGTCGGCGAGCGGCGAGAAGGGGACGATCTCGGCGCCGGCCTTGTGCCAGTGGG
>NZ_RZOS01000710.1:0-1960 GCF_004022605.1 Mesorhizobium sp. M4B.F.Ca.ET.089.01.1.1 | reverse complement strand
GCCGTCGATCGTGGCCGAGTTCTCGCGCCAGTCGGAGGTCGCGGAAAAACGCAGCGCCGTCTCCGACAGCACCGCCGACGTGCCGCCGCTGCTGGCATCGGCATTGGACGTCGCGGTGAAGCCCTGCTCCAGCGTCGGCCGAAAGACGAAGGTGCCGACCTTGATGCCGGTGGCGGCGAAGGGGTCGTCCTCGGGCTTGATCTTCTGGCCTTCGATCGAGGCGGTGCGCTCGGCGCCGGGGTCAAGCTTCTGCCTGTCGACGCTGTCGATGGTGACCGCGCGACGGTTGGCGCCGTCCTGGTCCTCTCCGGCGGTGCCAGTGTCTGCGGTGGTGGCCCCGGTCGCCGTTGGGTCGGTCTTGGTCTTCTTCTTGTCGGCGGCCTTTGTCTTTTTCTTCCCGGCGGTGTCGTTGTCCGCCTTCTTGTCCGCATCGTCGGCGCGCTGTTTGGCGGTCGAGGTCCGACGTGGCTTGGGCGGAGAAGGGTTGTCGACGAACGGATCGTCGGTAGCGGCAGGCTGGTCGAAGATGCTGTCGTTCGCGGCCGTTCCATCGGTCTCGTCAGGCACTGCGCCGGGGCTAGCCGGCGAATAGGGGTCGGCCGGAGCGTCGGCGGTCGCGGTCGCCGGCCCGTTCAGATCCTGGGCACGAGCCCTGCTCATCTGCCTGACCTTGCGCTGCTGGTCCGACAGGATCGCCGATTCCGAAACCTCGCCGCGCAACTCGGTTTCCTGGGCATGGAGTTGCATTGGCCGCAGCAAAGCGAGGACGCTCGCCGCCAGCAGCAGCGTGCTGACGGCCTTGCCCGTCCGACCTCTTTTCGTTTCAGGCTGGGCCCCGGTCATCGTCACCACTGCTTGCGCGGCGCAGGCGCGCCATACTTACCGAACCGTAAATGGGGATGGTTAACGGAGGGTTGAGGCGGGCGGTTCTCTCGCGCATTCGGTGTCCCGCATGTCGAAGCCAAAATGGTGCTTCAGGCGAGGGCCGCCATCGACCGCAGGCATTTCTGTTGGACAGGCGGGCGGCGAAGCGCTAAGCGCATCAGCCATGCATGCAGGGTCCCCAGAAAAGAAGCGCCCGGACAGGCAGGCTTCGATCGATTCGGCGCTGAGAACCGTGGCGACCGAGCAGGCCGGCATGGCTGCATTTGCCGCCGCGCTCGAGAACGGGTTGGCCGAGCCATTCGCGCGCGCCGTCGAGCTGATTTCGGGCATCGAGGGCCGCGTCATCGTCACCGGCGTTGGCAAGAGCGGCCATATTGGCTCCAAGATCGCCGCAACGCTGGCCTCGACCGGCACGCCCGCCTTCTTCGTCCATCCGGCGGAAGCCAATCACGGCGATCTCGGCATGATCGCCAAAGACGATGCCATCATCGCCATGTCATGGTCTGGCGAAAGCAAGGAGCTGATGGGCATCGTGGCCTATTCCAAGCGTTTCTCGATCCCGCTGATCGCCATCACGTCCGGCGAGACCTCGGCGCTGGCGCGCGCCGCCGACGTGGTGCTGCTGCTGCCGCCCGCGCCGGAAGCCTGTCCGCACGGGCTGGCACCGACGACATCGGCGCTGCTGCAACTGGTCATGGGCGATGCGCTGGCCATTGCGCTGCTCGAGGCGCGGGGCTTCACGCCCGACCATTTCCGTACCTTCCATCCGGGCGGACAGCTCGGCGCCAATCTCACGCAACTGCGCGAGATCATGCATGTCGGCGAGCGTCTGCCGCTGGTGCCGTCGGGCACCGGCATGCGCGAGGCGATCATCGAACTCTCGCGCAAGGGCTTCGGCTGCGTGGCGATCAGCGGCGCCGATGGGGCGCTGATCGGCATCATCACCGACGGCGATATCCGCCGCCATATCGCCAACGACCTTCTGGCGATGAGCGTCGATCAGGTGATGACCAGGAAACCAAAGACGGCGACGCCGGACACGCTGGTGGCGACGGCGCTGCAGACCATCAACACC
>NZ_RZOS01000070.1:0-19031 GCF_004022605.1 Mesorhizobium sp. M4B.F.Ca.ET.089.01.1.1 | reverse complement strand
GGGTGAACGATACTGCCGACGCCCTCGACAACGTGACCAACTCTGAGTTTGCCGAACTCGTAGCCATCAGGGTCCTTGAACGCCGGGGAATGCAAGCCGGTACCGTAGACCGGACGATTGATGAGACCCCCACTGAAAGGCAGGAAGAGGCAAAGAAGTCATCGATCTATGCCCGTCAGTCAGGTTTGTCTCGTCGGGGTGAATGATGACTAATCGCACAAGCCTTGAAGACCAGCGCCGACAGGGTGAAGCCATGGCTGAAGCCGCGCGTCGTGAATGGGCCAACGATTACAGGCTCAACCAAGAGGCCAAGTCAGAACTTATCAAAATGCGAGTGACTCAGTTCGTCGATGAGGTCGCTAAGGGTCTCGATCATGACGAAGCTGCAAAGCGTATGCTGGCTGATCTGGGGGTCTCGCTTTGAGGCCCCGTGATGTTCGGCTTACAGGGGGCAGGCAGGATGGTTTCATTGTGCACGTCCCGATTGGCAGGGATGGCACCCTTGAAGCCACTGTCGATCACGACGATTGGAACTGGCTGGTAGCCCACAAGGTCAGCCGTAATTGGCTCCTTCGGGGCGGACAGGTCGGCGCATGTGCACCGGGCAAGCTTGAAGTCCTAATTGGTCGGGTGATCGTCGATGCTCTTCCGGGGCAGCGGGTCGTCTTCCTGAATGGCAATGAGCTTGACCTCAGGCGGTCCAATCTTGGTCTTCAGTCCCATGGCGGGAGCACTCGTCACGACAGGGCTTTGTTGATCGAAGCGGCTACCGACTTTGAACGCCGTAAGGCCCTGGCACTAGCGGAAGGAACCTACAAACCGAGATACCGGAAGCGGGTTCCTATCATCGTCAAGCCGAAGCAACCTAAGCGGAAGGCTGTCGAGCCGGTCTCTTTCGACCAGATGTTTGCCTCGATATGAGTGAGAGCATCACAGTTGAACTGACTGGCAGCTACAGGGCAGTTCATCGTGCAAGCGGTTTGGCCTTCGATACCGGGCACCGGACGTATAAGGACCCACTAGGCCCGCTCTGTCGTGCCATTCGTGATGAGCTAGGTTTGTCTCCCGATACCCCCGTCAGGGTGGAGCGGAACGGGGTCCCTGTCTTCAAGCAGGATCACAGCCTTTCCTATTGGGCAGACCATGACGTGACCGATGAGCAAACCAAGGTGGCGAAGAGGGTCAAATATCGATCGTTTGATCTTCCCGCTGTCCTACATCGTCGGACACCCTCGAACGCTCTGGAAGGGCACCACCACCACCAAAACAGGGGCATTCTAGAAGTCGAGGCAGTCGCATGATTGCCGGTATCAACAAGGCATGGGGGGTCGCCTTTCGGGGCGGCCTCTTTGTCCTCCTGCGGAATGGCCGTGAGTTTGCCAGCCATGAGTCAGCGGGCATCCTTTGGAACACCCATCGTCATCGGTTCGGCAAGGTCGATCCCGGTGCCTTTAACCGGGTGATGGCGATTTGTCGGGACGGAAAAAATGATCTGTTAACGCCATCTTTAGTGAGTCCGGTAGGGTCGGAGAGTAATATCGAAAGTCCCGTGGGTTATTGGCTGAAACCCGATCAACTTAGGAGAAAGGAGGGAAACGACGTTGCCGATTAACAGCTTTGCCGACATGGCGAAGACATTGGGAATTGAGAATTACACCCCAGAACCATCGGAAGGGCGGCGAACGAAAGGACGGGGGTCGCATAAGAGTTCCGATTGGAATCCTGTCCGACTGAGGGAAGCCCTGTCCCACATCCCGGCAGATAACCAGCCTGAATGGTTCAAGGTCGGAGCAGCATTGTTTGACGCTTCGGGCGGATCACAGGAGGGCTTCGACCTTTGGGACGAATGGTCTCAGACGACAAGGCGAGGTAACTACGATCCCAAGAGACAGCGATATATGTGGGATCGATATTTCAAAAGTGCCGGGGTGACAGCCGGGACGATTTATCGAATGGCGAAGAGAAAGGAGACTAAGAACAATCAATGAGTGATATATTCAAAAGTTTATTTCTGCGTGACGATCCAGTTTACATAATTGATAGGCCGTGCGGCTTCGGCAAGACAAGCGAAATGATAAAGTCCTTTCGAACTGACAGGCGCTATCTTGTCGTTACACCGCTGTTAGGCGAGGTCGATAGGATCATTGAGCGATCGGAAGTCGAGTTCGATCAACCCGACAGCACGGGGGAATATAAAACGAAGCGGGAAAGCCTCCGAGAGCTTTTGGCATCGGGGAGAAATGTCGCGACGACACACGCGCTTTATGAAGACATAGCGATACTCGCGGGGCAGGGTCTTCTCGACGGATACGAAATCATCATCGATGAAGTCCCTGAGGTCTGTCGCGGCATCGAGGGTCTGACCCTAAGGTCATTCATCGAATTCTATCTGGGCAGGGAGTATGTCACCGTCGATCCTGAGACGGGCCGCGTGGATGCCACCAACAAGTGGCGAGACAACGCCGGAGAGGTCAACGATACACTGAAGGAAAAATTCTTCGGTCCCGCGTGTGCTGGAACGCTCTATTTCGTAGAAGGCGTATTCTTCATGTGGACGCTGCCGGAAATCCTTCTCCGTTCAGGCCGATCATTGACCATCTATACCTTTATGGCGGAAGGATCGATGCTCTTGGCTTATCTGAGGAAACTCGGAATCGGGTACAGCCATGACGAAGACCCCGAAGCGAATGAAGCCTTTCGGAAGAAAGCGCGGGAGTTGATCACTCTCGAAAAGATTCCCTCGCTCCACGGGGTTAGGTTGTCTTTCACCGGACAGATGGACGGCAAGGCTGTGGGCAAGAGGGTTTCGAACGCGCTTAGGGGTATCCGTCGCTATGATCTCGGGGATGATCTCTCTTGCGTTCTTGTGACTTGCGCCAAACGGAATTGGTTTCTCAACGGATTGGATGACGATCAGGTCAAGAAGGGTATGAAGCCAAAGCCTGGACCGTTTGCCTCCGGGTCGCGGCTATTCGACGGGGTCACATGGCTTGCGAACACCACTCGTGGGACCAACGACTACATTGAGAAATCAACACTCGTGTATCTCTACGATCAAAACATAAACCACTACATAAACCGCTGGCTTGGCACTGGCCGTCATGGTGTCGAGCAGGATCAATACGCGCTGACAGAGTTAATTCAGTGGATTTATCGATCCCGTGTCAGACGGGGAGAGAAAATCACCGTGTACCTTCCGAGCTTCCGAATGAGGTCCATTCTGGAGGATTATCTAAACGGGGAGGACAACTCGAAGAACAGAAATCGTGTGACTAAATCGGATGCTGATTACTACAAAAAGACTCGCAATTTCGATGATTCCGTAAGTGCAGGACACGAGTCGCGTCCTGTTGGATAAAATTTCTTAACGAAATCAATGGGTTTAACCCCATGTTGTTTAAAGAAAGATATCTTAGATACACTAGAAAAAACTTAGGATAGTCGGGCTCATGCTTCGCCCTCGCCTAAAAGAAAATGATATCTTAGGGGACACTCCCTTTTTCTTTAAGCGAGCCTCGCAAGAGGCGACTAGACCTATGCTACCTATCGATTCCTCCAAGAGGCGTCCTCATCTCGTAAGCCCGTTGTCTCTGAGCCAGAGAGAGAGGAATCCCAAGCCGATAGCTCCGAAGAGGAAAATGTTCATCCTCTTCCATCGTCTGAATCCAATGGATCGGTTTTCCTCGCCTTTGCGTCTCCAAAGGGCAGCAGTCGAAATTATGCCGTAGATGATTATCAACGGGAGTAATGTGACCGCTACGTCAGGTGGATTAGGCTGCATCTGCTGTAGCCCCGAAGGTCCTTGGCTAATAGGTCCATCTTCTCGCAAAGATTGCCTGTTCGACTAGAGCTTCTCGTCATCGGGTCACAATACGGTCACAACGAGTGTGACAGCCAACGTGTCTCTAGCCTCCGCGTCTCGTCCGGTTAGAACGCGACCTTCAGAATTTCTTGGAGAAATTTTCGAGGGGCCATACCTACCGTATGACCGGGGGGCCGACCCCCTTGCACCCCACCCCGGCGGGGGTCGCTATGGAACGTAAGCCATTGATGTTGCTGGCTGTTTTCTATCCTTCTATCGGCTGAATTAGATCGCAGCGAGGCCAGCCCACATAAGACCGCAGGTCGTTGAGGAACCGGAGGTTCCGACCATGCCGTCTAGGGCCGAAGGTCCGTTGAGCGAGTTGACGAGCGATCATGACGGATGATGTGGGCGAGCCCGATACTACGCGACAAGGGTTCCTCGCTCCGCAAGACTGGCGGAATTGGCTTATGATCCTGCCATCAGGGGTTTTAGCGGCCGTTGATGAATTTATTGTTGCCGAGGCGATGCCGGTCACGGCGGCTTGACCCTGGCTCATGCGACAGCGCTTGCGCTTGGCCGGATGTTGCGACAAGAGAGGCGCCGCGGCCGCTCCTGGCCGCGACGCCCCTTGGAGATATCAGGTCATGGCCTTTCTTGCCGACGCCCTTTCCCGCGTGAAGCCTTCCGCGACCATCGCGGTGACGCAGAAAGCGCGCGAGCTGAAAAACGCCGGCCGGGACATCATCGGCCTCGGCGCCGGCGAGCCGGACTTCGATACGCCCGACAACATCAAGAACGCGGCGATCGACGCGATCCGCCGTGGCGAAACCAAGTATCCGCCCGTGTCCGGCATCGCGCCGCTGCGCGAGGCGATCGCGAAAAAATTCAAGCGCGAGAACAATCTCGACTACCGGCCCGAGCAGACCATCGTCGGCACCGGCGGCAAGCAGATCCTGTTCAACGCCTTCATGGCAACGCTGAACCCCGGCGACGAGGTGATCATCCCGCGCCCCTACTGGGTGAGCTATCCCGAGATGGTGGCGATCTGCGGCGGCAGCTCGGTGTTTGCCGACACCTCGATCGACAACGGCTTCAAGCTGACGCCGGCGGTACTGGAAAGGGCGATCACGCCGCGCACCAAATGGCTCTTGATGAACTCGCCGTCCAACCCGTCCGGCGCCGCCTACACGGAAGCCGAGCTTCGGGCGCTGGCCGACGTGCTGCTCAAGCAACCGCATGTCTGGACGCTGACCGACGACATGTATGAGCACCTCACCTATGGCGATTTCGTCTTCAGGACCATCGCCGAGGTCGAGCCGAAGCTCTACGAGCGCACGCTGACCATGAACGGCGTCTCGAAGGCCTATGCCATGACCGGCTGGCGCATCGGCTACGCCGCCGGCCCCGTGCCGCTGATCAAGGCCATGGACATGATCCAGGGCCAGCAGACCTCCGGCGCCTGCACCATCGCGCAATGGGCTTCCGTCGAGGCGCTGAACGGCCCGCAGGACTTCATTGCCAAGAACAAGGCAATCTTCCAGGGCAGGCGCGACCTGGTCGTCTCGATGCTCAACCAGGCGCGCGGCATCTCCTGCCCCTCGCCGGAAGGCGCTTTCTACGTCTACCCGTCCTGCGCCGGGCTGATCGGCAGGAAGACGAAAGCCGGCAAGGTGATCGACAGCGACGAGACCTTCTGCTCGGAACTGCTCGAGGCCGAAGGCGTGGCGGTTGTGTTCGGCTCGGCCTTCGGCCTTGGCCCGAACTTCCGCATCTCCTACGCCACCTCGGAGACGCTTCTGGAAGAGGCCTCCACGCGCATCCAGCGCTTCACCGCCTCCCTCACCTGATCAGGTCGCCGCCAAAAGAAAACCCGGCTCCAGGCCGGGTTTTTCTTGGGTCGCCGAGCAATTCCAGGAAAAGTGCGTAGCGGCAGGCTCGGCGACTTCGCCGTAGCCTTTCGTCCGGAATTGCGCAAAAACAAAGGCTCTAGCCGCCATACTGCTCGTCGCTGACCTTCTCCAGCCAGTCCGCATGGACACCGTCGAGCGCTTCCTGCATGGCGACATGCGTCATCGCCGTATTCGCGCCGGCGCCATGCCAGTGCTTTTCGCCGGGCGCGAACGAGATGACGTCGCCGGCCCTGATCTCCTGGATCGGCCCGCCCCAGGTCTGGGCACGGCCGGCGCCCGAAGTGACATAGAGCGTCTGGCCAAGCGGATGCGTGTGCCAGTTGGTGCGCGCGCCCGGCTCGAAGCTGACCAGGGTTGCCCTGAGCCGCGCCGGCGCTTCCTTTTCGATGATCGGGGTCTGCAGCACCCGGCCGGTGAAATATTTCTCCGGCGCCATGATGGTCGGCACGCTGCCGCAGGCAATGATCTTCATCGTCTCGATCCTCGAACTGATGTCATATCCGTGGCGGCAACCGTCGCGCTACGGCCCGCCATCGTGGCGGCAGTTTCCTCCGATGCCGCTCGCGGCGCAACGGCTTCCCGGGCGGCCCGACGCGGCGAAACGTGTCACCATCGCAGCCGCGGCCAGAACAGGCCCGCTTGCTTTCGATGGGCCTCATAGGCACCGGCCAGATCGGTGCGCGAAAATTTCTTCTCTTCGTCCAGCGCCGCGATCAGGTAGAGCACGAAGATCCCGGCAACGGGCACCACCGCCCAGATCGACCAGGTCGCGATACCCCAACCGGCCCAGAAGATGATGTAGGAGGTGTAGAATGGGTGGCGGATGTAGGAGAACGGTCCGTCGGTCACCAAGCCATGCGGATTGTCGGCGTCGAAGACAAAGCGTAGCCGCGCCTTGCGCGACCTCGAAATCGCCCACCAGAACAGCGCGGAGCTCACCAACTGGATCGCCAGCCCGACGATCTTGGCCAATGGCGGCTGCGGCAGGATCCAGATGATCGCCAGGAAAAACAGCGCTGTCGCGGCCACGACGACCGAAATTATCTTCGCACCCGAGGACATGCCCGACGATTGGAAATGGGCGCGCATCGACCACAGATATTGGCCGACCGTGGCGATGCCGATGATCGAGACAAGAAGGTCGAGCCCACGTTCCATCGTCAAATTTCCAAGCCAACGCCGAAGATTCGCAGGCACTATAGCCGGTCGCCGCGGATTAATCCTTCCTTAACCAGAAACCTAAAGCCCGTGTAGACCCAGGGCATGCGATGCTGGACGTCACGCAATCCTGAGGTTCAATGCATCATGGCCGTCGCCGAGCATACGATCCGCACCCCGCAGGCCGATTTGCGCGTCAGCGAGTCGGCAGGCCCCGGCATGCCCATCGTGATGATCCATGGTTCCGGCGCCTCGCGCGCCGTCTTCGCCCGCCAGTTCGACAGCCCGCTCGCCGATGCCCACCGGCTGGTCGCTTTCGATCTCCCGGGTCATGGCCAGTCGTCGGACGCCGCCGACCCGATGGCGGACTACACCCTCACCGGCCTGGCGCGAGCCGCCGGCCACCTCCTCGACGATCTGAGCATCGACCGCGCCATCGTCTATGGCTGGTCGCTCGGCGGCCATGTCGCGATCGAGCTGGCAAGCTTCCATCCGGCCGTCCAAGGACTGATGCTGACCGGCGCGCCACCGGTGTCGAAAGGCTTCTTCGGCATGCTGCGCGGCTTCCACGCCAACTGGGACATGCTGCTGGCTTCGAAGAAGATCTATTCCGAACGCGACGCCGAACGCTTCGAAACACTGTGCTTCGGCGACAGCGCCGACCCGTCGTTCCGCGAAGCCATCCTGCGCACGGATGGCCGGCTGCGCGCCGTGGTGACGCGCTCGATGATGGCCGGCAAGGGCGCCGACCAGAAGCAGGTCGTCGAGCAGGCCGCCTTTCCGGTGGCGATCGTCAATGGCGAGAACGACCCCTTCATCCGGCTCAACTACTTCGACACGCTGGACCATGGTTCGCTCTGGGAGCAATGCCACGTCGTCCCGGGCGCCGGACACGCACCCTTCTGGGAGCGACCGGATCTGTTCAATCCGATGCTGTCGCGCTTTGCCGAAACGGTTGCGGCGCGGGAGGCCGATACTGCCCTGCCGGCCCGGCGCCGAGCTGGTTGACGCCACCGTATAGCTGGCATGGCGCTGGCGCTGAGCGCCTGACGACGCAAAGCCGGCGAATTTCCTATTTTCCTTGCCCTCCCCGCAAACCCGTGGGACGATGCCCTTGGGCAGGTGGCGATTGAAAAGAAGCCCCGCCCGCGACGGCCGAACAGGCCGGCCGCCGCTCCCAGGGAAACGCCTGAGTGGAGGTCAGCCATGGGTACTCGCGCCGGAGGACGACGCACGGGACCGAAATGCATTGCCATAGTCGGTCCCTTCGCAAGCGGTAAGACGACACTTCTCGAAGCAATACTGGCCCGCACGGGCGCCATCCCCCGCCAGAATCCCGTTTCATCAGGCAGCACCGTTTCCGATCATTCAGCCGAGGCCCGCGCCCACGCCATGAGCGTCGAGGCGACCTTCGCGACCACGGAATTCATGGGCGAGCAGCTCACCTTCGTCGATTGTCCCGGCTCTATCGAGTTCGCCTTCGAGGCCGAACCGGTGCTCGCCGCCTGCGATGCCGCTGTCGTCGTTGCCGAAGCCGACGAGAAGAAGATCCCCGCGCTTCAGCTCATCATGCGCAAGCTCGACGATCTCGGCGTGCCGCGCATCCTGTTCCTGAACAAGGTCGACAAGGCGGTCGCCGGCGTGCGCGACACGCTGAAGATGCTGCAGCCGGCAAGTTCGGTGCCGCTGCTGCTGCGCCAGATTCCGCTGCGCAAGGACGGTGTCGTCATCGGCTCGATCGATCTCGCGCTGGAGCGCGCCTACGTCTACCGCGAGTATGCCGAGAGCCAGGTCGCCGACATACCGGGTGACGACAAGGCTCGCGAGCTGGAGGCCCGCTTCTCCATGCTGGAGACGCTCGCCGACCATGACGACCAGTTGATGGAGCAGCTGCTCGAGGAGATCGAACCGCCGAAGGATGCGATCTTCGACGACCTTGCCGCCGATCTTCGCGCCGGCGCGGTTACGCCGGTGCTGATCGGCACCGCCGAGAAGGGCAATGGCGTGCTGCGTCTCCTGAAGGCGATCCGCCATGACGCGCCCGACATCGAGGCGACCCGCAAGCGCCTTGGCGCGCCCGACGGCAACCAGACCGTTGTCCAGGTGATGAAGACCATCCACACCGCCCATGGCGGCAAGCTGTCGGTATCGCGCGTGCTCTCCGGACAGCTCGCGGACGCCGCAGAGCTTTACCTGTCGAACGGCGAAACCGCCAAGGTCTCCGGCATCTACAAGATGCTTGGCAAGGACCAGCTGAAGCTCGCCTCCGCCAAGGCCGGCGACACCGTCGCGCTCGGCAAGCTCGACATTGTCAAGACCGGCCAGACGCTGAGCTCCGCCAAGGGCGGCATCAGTCCGCTGGTCACGCTGGAGCCGCCGCAGCCGGTGTTCGCCTTCGCGCTGCGGCCGAAGGAGCGCAAGGACGAGGTCAAGATGTCGGCCGCCATCCAGCGCCTTGCCGAGGAGGATCCCTCGCTCAGCCTGCGCCACAACCAGGACTCCGCCGAAACCGTGCTGTCGGGGCATGGTGAGATGCACCTGCGGGTCGTGCGCGAGCGGCTCGAGGGCAAGAACCAGATCCCGGTAGAGGGTCACAACCCCGCCGTGCCTTACCGCGAAACGATCCGCAAATCGGCGCAGCAGCGCGGTCGCCACAAGAAGCAGTCCGGCGGCCACGGCCAGTTCGGCGACGTGGTGGTCGAGATCAAGCCGCTGCCGCGCGGCTCCGGCTTCCAGTTCACCGACACCATCACCGGCGGCGTGGTGCCGAAGACCTACATCCAGTCCGTGGAGACCGGCATACGCGACTATCTGAAATCCGGCCCGCTCGGCTTCCCCGTGGTCGATGTCGCGGTCAATCTCTCGGACGGGTCCTACCATGCCGTCGATTCCTCCGACATGGCCTTCCAGATGGCGGCCAAGCTGGCGATGAAGGAAGGCATGGCTGCCTGCTCGCCGGTGTTGCTTGAGCCGGTGATGAAGGTCGAGATCGTCACGCCGTCGGACGCGACGTCGAGGATCATCGCCCTGATCCCGCAGCGGCGCGGCCAGATCCTCGGTTATGACGCGCGGCCCGACTGGCCGGGATGGGATGTGGTCGAGGCGACCATGCCGCAGGCGGAGATCGGCGACCTGATCATCGAGCTGCGCTCGGCGACGGCCGGCGTCGCCAGCTACCGGGCCGCCTTCGACCACATGGCCGAGCTGACCGGCCGGCTGGCGGACGAGGCGATGAACGCCAACGGCAAGGCTGCCTGAGCCGATCCGCCAATGCGAAAACGGCGCCCGGATGATCCGGACGCCGTTTATCGCGGACCGTCTTCCTGGGAGGCAAACGGCAGGTCCGCCGCATGTGTCCGCCCTGTAGCCGACGGAAGAAAGGTTCGGACGCGGTAGCCGCCTGAGCCCGGTCCGTCCGAGTGATGCCCCCATCTCCCGAACCGACCAAACCGCGTCCTATGGTCTGCTTAGTCGATAGCGTGTGTCTGCGCCATGTTACCAGAGGTTACATGTCACTGTTACGTGGCATTGCCGATCGATTTTCCGCGCCCTCATTGCCCAGCGGGCAACAAAAAAGCCGGATCAGTAAAGATCCGGCTGAGTTTGATTGGAAGTGCCTGTTAAGGCTAACCTCCAGAGGGGAACACTCGAGGGCGCTAATGGGAGGAGAACGCGCCCAGGAGATGATCTATATATGTGCTCATCATGCCCAAGAAACAAGCATCTATTTTGCAACACACGCATGCAAAAAGACGGAGGCTGTGGTCCAACCTATTCCAAGGCTCGATAGGACCAGAAAAATCGACGGAATCCAGCACGCTACAGGGTCGAAATCATTGCCGAGGTCTGCATCGGGGTCGATTCAATTGGGAAAATGCGAACGCCGCCGAATGATGTGGATTCGAGCAGCCCAAGTCCATTTTTACGGCAAGGGTGGCTGATGCGCAGATTTTCGGCAATCGCCGGCAGCGCGCTGTTCCTGGTCGTGGCGCCCGGCGTCGTCGCCGGGCTGGCGCCGTTTCTGCTGACGGACCGCTACCGGCTGCCGCTGTCGACGGTGTCTGGCTTCGCCCCTGTCGGCTGGGTGCTGGTTGTGGGAGCGGCAGCCATGCTGCTGCACGCCTTCGCCCGCTTCGCGCTCGAGGGCCGTGGCACGCCGGCCCCGGTGGCCCCGACCGAACGGCTGGTCGTCGGCGGTATCTACCGCCATGTGCGCAACCCGATGTACGTCGCTGTGCTGTCGATCATCCTCGGCCAGGCGCTGTTGTTCTCGAGCTGGGCGCTCGTCGTCTACGGCGCCATCGTCGGCGCGGCCATGGCCTCGTTCGTCAGGCTCTACGAGGAACCGACGCTTGCCTGCCGATACGGCGCCGAATACGAGGCCTACCGCCGCGCCGTCCCCGGCTGGCTGCCGCGGCTGACGCCGTGGCGAGGGTGACCCGACAAACCGGAGGTTCAGGTCAGGCCGGCCTCAGCAAGATTTTGATGCGCCCTTAGAAGGACCAGCTGCGCGCCTTGGCGATGATGAAATCGCGGAACACGTGCAGCTTGGCCTGGTTCTTCATCGCGTCCGGATAAGCGAAATAGGTGTCGAAGGACGGCACTTCCGTCTCCGGCAGCAGCTGGATCAGGCCCGAATCCTTGTTGATCACGTAGTCGGGCAGCATGGCGATGCCGGCGCCGCCCTGCACCGCGCGCTTGATCGACAGGATGTCGTTGATCTGCAGCGTCGGCACTCTTTGCCCGTTCTCGAAATCGCCGACCGTCTCCAGCCAGTTCAGCTCCGACAGATGCGAGGGCACCGGCACGCCGAAGGTGACGATGCGGTGGTTCCTGAGCTCGGCGATCGAGGCCGGCTTGCCGAACTTGGCGATATAGGAGGGCGCCGCGTAGAGATGGAAATGCACCGTAAACAGCCGGCGCTGGATGAGGTCCGGCTGCTGCGGCTGGCGCAGCCGGATGGCGCAGTCGGCTTGCCGCATGGTGAGGTCGAGCTCCTCATTGGCGAGGATCAGCTGCAGGCTGATCTCGGGATAGAGCTCGATGAATTCCTGCACGCGTTCGGTCAGCCAGCCGGCGCCCAGCCCCACCGTGGTCGTCACCCTTAGCACGCCGGACGGCCGGTCCTTGGCCTCGGCCAGCCGCGACTTGATCGTCTCCAGCTTCATCAGCACGTCATGCGCCGTGCGGAACAGCATCTCGCCCTGTTCGGTCAGCACCAGGCCGCGCGCGTGGCGATGGAACAGCGCCACGCCGACATCATGCTCCAGCGCGCTGACCTGCCGCGAGATCGCCGACTGCGACAGATGCAGCGTCTCGGCGGCATGGGTGAACGACCCAGCCTCCGCCGCAGCGTGAAACACGCGTAGCTTGTCCCAGTCCAGCGCCATGATTTCCCCTCTTATCGTTTTCTGGCGTCTGAATGAAAAATCAGGCTTTTAAACGGCTTCTCTCAGCCGTTTCGTTATTCCGCTGCCTCGCGATGCACCTCGATCCCGGCGAGATATTTTTCCGCCTCAAGCGCGGCCATGCAGCCGAGCCCGGCTGCCGTCACCGCCTGCCGGTAGACGTCGTCGGTGACGTCGCCGGCGGCGAACACGCCGGGCACGTCGGTGCGGGTCGAATCCGGCGCCGTCCACAAATAGCCGTTCGGCTTCTGCTTCAGCTTGCCGACGAACAGCTCGACCGCCGGCGCGTGGCCGATCGCCACGAACACGCCGTCGACCTTGAGCCGCGTCACCTCGCCGGTCGCCACGTTGCGCAGCGCCAGCCCTTCCACCGAAGGCGGCAACGGCGCCTTGCCGGGCTGGCCGGTGATCTCGTCGACGACCGTGTCCCAGATGACGCGCACATTCTCCTTCTTGAGCAGCCGCTCGCGCAGGATGCGCTCGGCGCGGAAGTCGCCGCGCCGGTGAATGACGGTGACGCTCTTGGCGAGGTTGGAGAGGTAAAGCGCTTCCTCGACCGCCGAGTTGCCGCCGCCGACCACCGCGACATCCTTGCCGCGATAGAAGAAGCCGTCGCAGGTGGCGCAGGCCGAGACGCCAAATCCCATGAAGGTCTGCTCGGAGGGAATGCCCAGCCATTTCGCCTGCGCGCCGGTGGCGATGATCAGCGCATCGGCGGTGTAGGTGGTGCCGGAATCGCCCTTGGCCCGGAACGGCCGCACGTTGAGGTCGACCTCGGTGATGATGTCGTTAACGATGTCGGTGCCGACATGCTCGGCCTGCTTCAGCATCTGCTCCATCAGCCACGGACCCTGGATCGGATCGGCAAAGCCCGGATAGTTTTCGACATCCGTGGTGATCATCAGTTGGCCGCCCTGCTGCAGGCCGGCGACCAACATGGGTTTCAGCATGGCGCGGGCGGCATAGATCGCCGCCGTGTAGCCGGCTGGGCCGGAGCCAATGATGAGGACTGGCGCGTGCTTGGTGGTCATGAAAGCTCTCTGCTGAGGGCAGCCAAGGATCTTGATTAAGGAAATCCCGCCCAAATTCGCCCGTAATGTAAGTGCTGCCCGCGCCGCCAGCAAGGCGGGTTGGCAGTCGTCCCCGGAAAGCTGCTGCGGCATAGCCGCCAATATCTCTCACCCTCCGTTCAAACATCATCGAACGGAGGGATGGCATGCATCGGAAAGTCTAATTACAAAATCACGAAAGATTCTTGCGCGCACGAAAGCCGACCATGCCGCTCAAAGCCGATCTCGACGCCATCGACTGGAAGATCCTGCGCGAGCTGCAGGAAGACGGGCGCATGACCAATGTCGAATTGTCCAACCGGGTCGGCATTTCGGCGCCGCCCTGCCTGCGCCGTGTCCGACGGCTGGAGGAGGCCGGCATCATCCGCGGCTACCGCGCCCTGCTCAACGCGCCGGCGCTCGGCATGGACGTCGTTGCCTTCTGCCTCATCGGCCTGCATCACCAGGCCGACGCCGAGCTCAAAACCTTCGCCGAGCGCACGCGCGGCTGGCCGATCGTGCGCGACGCCTGGATGGTCTCTGGCGAGTCCGACTTCCTGCTGCACTGCGTGGCAAGCGACCTCGGCACCTTCCAGACCTTCGTCATCGAGGAACTGGCCTCGGCGCCGAATGTCGACACGGTGCGCACTGCGCTGACCATTCGCCGCGTCAAGGACGAGGGGCTGGTGGCGTTCGAGATGAAATCCTAAGCTCTGCCGAGCCCTGCGATAAGATCGCAAAGCCTTCGATGGTCGTTGCCAGTTATTAGCTTATGCGTGACGAAGGCGGCGTCGCCGGATTTTCGGTTGGACCTGCTCCCAACGTGCCAACCATCACGAAGCCCGGCGCGTCGGCCGGCTTCCATATCGTCGGCCTTGTCGCCAACAATGATCGACCGCCCCAAATCCAAGTCCAACAGATCGCGCGCACGCAGCAGCATGCCAGGATTGGGCTTGCGCGTCGGATGGTCGCCTACCGCCAGAATGCCTGTGCCGCTCGAATGGTACCCACAGGCGAGCACAAGATCGATCTGGCATTTCTCCACTTTCAGAAGCTGCAGGACCCTGCCGTTGACCGCCGCAAAATCCGGCCAGCCGAAATAGCCGCGCGCTATGCCCGATTGGTTGGAGACGATGATCGCCGGAAGCCCAACTACATTGGCAGTTCTGATGACGGGCAGCATTTCCGGCCGCAGCACGATATCGGCAGGATCGCTCGGATAGCTGGTGTCGACATTGATGGTGCCGTCGCGGTCGAGGAACAGCGCCGGCAGTCCGGTTGGAAAGGTTCGGCTTCCGATCCGCTCGATCCACAGGCCTGGCTCGACCAACGGACCGGTTGCACTGCCCTCAGCCATTGCTGAGACGCGCTTCTACCGCCTCGCACAGATAGTGGTAGAGGCAAAGATGCCCCTGCTGGATGATCGGCGTCGAGGTCGACGGCACGTTGAGCAGGATATCGGTGAGCGGCTTGAGCTTGCCGCCGGTGTCGCCGGTCAGGCTGATCACTGTCATGTCCATCATGCGAGCCTGTTCGGCGGCGGCCAGGATGCTCGGCGAATTGCCGCTGGTCGAGATGGCGAGCAACACCGCGCCTTCCGAGCCATGCGCCTCGACCTGGCGCGAGAACACCGTGTCGAAACCGTAGTCGTTACCCCAGGCGGTCAGCACCGCAGCATTGGCCGGCAGCGCGATGACATTGTAGGCTTTGCGCTCCTTGAGGAAGCGGCCGACCAGCTCGCCGGCGATATGGATGGCGTCGCTGGCCGAGCCGCCATTGCCGCAGATCAGCAGCGCCTTGCCTTGCGACAGTGCGGTGACGACCGTGCTCACGGCGCGTTCCATCTCGGCCGTAAGGTCGCGTTCGACCGTCGCCGTAAGCGCGGCCGCCGAGCGGACCAGATAGTCGTTCAGTGCGGACATGAAACCCTCAATTGGTAGCGCGCATCCTGCCGATGGTCCCGGTCGTGCTCTTGCCGGCGACGAGGTCGACCAGCACCACGCGGCCGCCCGCCTTCTGCACCACGTCGGCGCCCACCACCTTGTCGATCGTATAGTCGGCGCCCTTGACCAGTATGTCGGGCAGCAAGGCTTCGATCAGCGCCAGCGGCGTGTCTTCCTCGAAGACGACGACGGCGTCGACCGAGGCCAGGGCCGCCAGCACGCAGGCGCGGTCGTGCTGGTCGTTGACCGGACGTCCCGGGCCCTTCAGCCGGCGCACCGAAGCATCGCTGTTGAGGCCGAGCACCAACCGGTCGCACTGGCTGCGCGCCGCGTGCAGCAGGCTGACATGGCCGGCATGCAGGATGTCGAAGCAGCCATTGGTGAAGCCGACGGTCAGCCCCTCCTCCTTCCAGGCGGCCACCATCCTGGCTGCCGCGCTGGCATCGAGAATAGCGTCCTTGTGGGTGACCGGTCCGTGCGAGCCGAACAGCGCGCCGGTCAGTTCCTCGACCGTCAGCCGCGCCGTGCCGCGCTTGCCGACCACCACGCCGCCTGCGGCATTGGCGATTGTAGCGGCCTGCACAGGGTGGGCGCCCGCCGCAAGCGCGAGCGCGAAGGTGGCGATAACGGTGTCGCCGGCGCCGGAGACGTCGAACACTTCGCGCGCCTGCGTGGCGATGTGGCGGGCATCGTCGGGCTCGACGACGCTCATGCCCTTTTCGCTGCGGGTCGCCACGACGAAGTCGAAGCCATGCGCCGAGATCAGGTCCCGCGCCGCCGCCACGATCTCGTCGTCGGCAAACACCGCGCGTCCCACGGCCTCGCCGAGTTCCTTGCGGTTGGGCGTGACCGCCGTCGCACCGGCGTAGCGCGCATAGTCGCGGCCCTTCGGGTCGACCAGCACCGGCTTTTCGGCTTCGCGGCACATCGCGATCAGCTCGCCGGCGACGCCCTCGAGCAGCATGCCCTTGCCGTAGTCGGACAGGATGACGATGTCGGCGCGCGCAAGGGCCGTGCGGAAATGCTCGACTAGCGTCGATCGCTCGCCGGCATTGAGCGGCTTCACCTCCTCTTCGTCGAAACGCAGCACCTGCTGGTTGAGCGCGCTGAAGCGGCTCTTCGACGAGGTCATGCGGTCGCGCTGCTGTGACAGGCCGAATGTCTCGGCGCCAAGCTCGCCAAGCATCCGCATCAGATCGTCGCCCGCCTTGTCGGCGCCGATCACAGAAACCGGAATTGCGGCGGCACCCAGCGAAACGATGTTGGAGACGACGTTGCCGGCACCGCCCATCGCCAGCATCTCGCCGCGCCCGTGCAGCACCGGAATGGGCGCCTCCGGCGAGATCCGCTCGATGACGCCGTTGACGAAACGGTCGAGGATGAAGTCGCCGACCACCAGCACGGTGACGCCGCCAAAGCGGGCGATGGCGCGGTGCAAAGGTTCCGGGGAAGGCAGATGATGATTGATCATGTCACTGGCAACGCGCGGAAAAAGCCGTTTCTGAGGATGGTTCGGGGTTCAAATGGCTGGCCGGTCGTTCATGGCGAAGCCGATATACCGCAATTCGAGCCAGCGCAACGGCGGCCAGGGAACGGGTCGCCGCAGACCCCGGTCGGCCGTTCAGCTCTTCTGCACGGCGACATGGACGCCGAGACCAACCAGCACGGCGCCGCCCGCGCGCTGCATCAGCCGCTGCGCGCGGCTCGAACGGCGCAGCCGGGCGATCATCGCCCCGGCCAGGAAAACGCACGCTATGTCGGCGGAGGAGAACATCAGGTTGACGATGGTGCCAAGGATGACGAACTGCAGCCAGACCGGAAATGCCGCCGAGGCATCGATGAATTGCGGCAGGAACGCCATGAAGAAGATCGCCGTCTTGGGATTGAGCACTTCGACGGTGATGCTCTCGAAAAAGGCGCGGCGGGCCGATTTCCGCTCGATGGCGGGCAGTGCCGCGTCGCCGCCTTGCGTCCTGGCGCGCAAAAGCGAGACGCCGAGCCAGATCAGATAGAGCGCGCCGATGAGCTTGACCGCCATGTAGAGCGGCGGAACGGCATGGAACAGCACCGAAAGACCCGCTGCCGCCGCAAGGACATGCACATAGCCGCCGAGATGGATGCCGAGCGCTGCCGTCAGCCCCGACCAGCGCCCGCGCGCCATCGTCTGCGCCGCCGCATAGAGCATGGCAGGACCCGGAATGTAGGCAAAGATCGCCGTGGTGGCGAAAAAGGCGATAAGCAGTTCGGTCGACGGCATTTTTTCCCTCACGGTCCGGCGGGTGGCGCGAACCGACTGAAGCCGGAGCTTTGCGGCCTCACTGTGACATCCGCCCGCAGCCGCCTGCTTTATCGACAGCCTAACTCGCCTCCCTTATAAGGGCCGGAATCGGCAAGCGAAACGAGTATCAGGGCCAAAAATATGATCATCGTCACGGGCGGCGCCGGTATGATCGGCTCCAACATCGTCGCCGCGCTCAACGCCGAGGGGCACAGCGACATCCTCGTCGTCGACGACCTCACCGACGGCCACAAGATCGCCAACCTCGCCGACCTCCATATCGCCGACTATCTCGACAAGGACGATTTCCTCGCACGCCTGGAGAATGGCGGGCTCGGCCGCGTCGACGCGGTCTTCCACCAGGGCGCCTGCTCGACCACCACCGAGTGGAACGGCAAATACATGATGGAGGTCAACTACGCCTATTCGAAGCGGCTCCTGCATGCCTGCCTGGCCTTGCGCGTGCCCTTCCTCTACGCCTCCTCGGCGTCGGTCTATGGCGGCGGCAGCGAGTTCCGCGAGGAACAGCAGTTCGAGCGCCCGCTCAACGTCTATGCCTATTCCAAGAAGCTGTTCGACGACTATGTCCGCCGCACCGTCTTCGACACCGATCATTCGCAGGTGGCCGGGCTGCGCTATTTCAACGTCTACGGACCGCGCGAGGCGCACAAGGGCGCCATGGCCTCGGTCGCCTTCCATCTGTTCAACCAGGTCGAGCGCGGCGAAAACCCGAAGCTGTTCGGCGCCTATGACGGGTTCGGACCCGGCGAGCAGAGCCGCGACTTCATCCATGTCGGCGACGTAGCCGACGTCAATCTGTGGCTCTGGAAGCGCGGCTCGAGCGGCATCTTCAACTGCGGCACCGGCCGCGCCCAGCCATTTCGCGCCATAGCCGAGACCGTCATCGATAGGCTCGGCAAGGGCAGGCTCGAATTCATCGACTTCCCCGACCACCTCAAGGGCAGCTACCAGAGTTTTACCCAAGCTGATATGTCCCGCTTGCGCGCGGCCGGTTACAATGGCCAATTCCGGACTGTCGAAACCGGTGTCAGGGACTATGTCGAATGGCTGAAAGCCCAGCGATCCTCGTGATCGGCCCACGTTGGGTGGGCGACATGGTCATGGCGCAGTGCCTGTTCTCGGCGCTGAAGGAGCAATATCCGAACGCCGCGATCGACGTGCTGGCGCCGGCCTGGGCGGCACCGCTGGTCAAGCGCATGCCCGAGATACGCCAGCAGATCGATTTCCCGCTGAAGCCGGGCGCGCTCGAGTTCCGCATCCGCAGGCGCTTCGGCCGGCTGCTGCGCGGCCGCTACGACATGGCCTACGTCCTGCCCGGAAGCTGGAAGTCGGCGCTGATCCCGTTCTTTGCCCGCATTCCGCGCCGCGTCGGCAACCTCAGGGAAATGCGCTACGGCCTGCTCACCGACATCGTGCCGCTGCCCGACGCGGTGAAGCGGCGCACGGCGCTGACCTATTT
>NZ_RZOS01000709.1:0-1979 GCF_004022605.1 Mesorhizobium sp. M4B.F.Ca.ET.089.01.1.1 | reverse complement strand
GTCCTAACCGGTGGCGCGGGCTTGCGTTTGCAGGCTTTTTCCTGTCAGCTTAAGCAGATTCTGAGCCTGTTCAGACCTTTCGCGGGGCGCCGCTCGCCGGAGACCCGCTCATCCATTCAAGCGAGCCTGTTTCGTCATGCGTGTTATCCTGGAACGGTCAAATCTCCTGAAGTCGCTCAACCATGTCCACCGCGTGGTCGAGCGGCGCAACACCATACCGATCCTGTCCAACGTGCTGCTCAGCGCCGAGGGCGCCAGCCTCGAGATGAAGGCGACCGACCTCGACCTGGAAGTGACCGAAGCGACGCCCGCCAAGGTCGAGCGCGGCGGGGCGACGACCGTTCCGGCGCATCTGCTCTACGACATCGTGCGCAAGCTCGCCGACGGGGCGGAGGTGATGCTGAAGACCGACGAGGACGGCAATGCGATGACGGTCACCTCGGGCCGTTCGAGCTTCCGCCTGCAGTGCCTGCCGCAGTCCGATTTCCCGGAGCTTTCGGCCGGTTCCTTCTCGCACATCTTCCGGCTCGATTCGCTTGACCTGAAAGGCCTGATCGAAAAGACGCAATTTGCCATCTCCACCGAGGAGACGCGCTACTACCTCAACGGCATCTACCTGCACACGCACGAAGCCGGCGGCAAGCTGAAACTGCGCTCGGTGGCGACCGACGGCCACCGCCTGGCGCGCGCCGAGATCGACGCGCCGGCAGGGTCCGAAGGCATGCCGGGCATCATCATCCCGCGCAAGACGGTGAGCGAGCTGCAGAAGCTGGTCGACGACCCGGATGTGGCCGTGACCACCGAACTTTCCGACACCAAGATCCGCTTCACCATCGGCAGCGTGGTTCTGACCTCGAAGCTGATCGACGGCACCTTCCCGGACTATCAGCGCGTCATTCCGACCGGCAACGACAAGAAGCTGATCATCGACCGGCAGAGCTTCGCCGCGGCCGTTGACCGCGTCTCGACCATTTCGTCGGAGCGCGGCCGGGCGGTGAAACTGTCGATCGCCGAGGGCCAGCTGACGCTGGCCGTCAACAATCCGGATTCCGGCAGCGCCACCGAGGAACTGGCCGCCGACTATTCGGCTGATCCGATCGAGATCGGCTTCAACGCCAAGTATCTGCTCGACGTCGCCGCGCAGCTCACCGGCACGGAGGCGAAATTCATGCTCGCCGACGCCGGCTCGCCGACGCTGATCCACGACATGGCCGACGAGACCGCGCTCTACGTGCTGATGCCGATGCGCGTCTAGAGCATGATGCCGAAAAGTGTGAAGCAGTTTTCGGACGACATCATGCTCTATCTCCTTGATTTAGAGCCGGATTCAGATTTCAGGTCGATTCGACCTGAAATCATCCGACTCTAGGCTGCCAACGAGGCGATTTTGCTGCCGTGACCGCAGGTGCAACACAGCTCCAGCAACAAACGCATATAAGTAAGCTTACACTTACGAATTTCCGCAACTATGCGGCGCTATCCATCGGCCTGTCGCCCGGAGCGGTGGTGCTGTCCGGCGACAATGGCGCCGGCAAGACCAATCTGCTGGAAGCGATCTCGCTGCTGACGCCCGGGCGCGGACTGCGCCGCGCACCCTATGCCGACCTGGCGCGCGAAGACGGCGATGGCGGTTTTGCGCTGCATGCCCGCATCGAAGGGCCGGAAGGCCAGGCCGAGATCGGCACCGGCATTGCGGGCGGCGACAGCGGCGAGAGCGGCAGACGCGTGCGGATCAATGGCGCCGCGGCGCGGTCGTCCGAGGATATGCTGGAGTGGCTGCGTGTCGTCTGGCTGACGCCGGCGATGGACGGCCTGTTCCCCGGGCCGGCGGCCGACCGCCGGCGCTTCCTCGACCGGCTGGTGCTGGCGATCGATCCCGGCCACGGCCAGCGCGCGCTCGACTACGAGAAGGCGATGCGCGGGCGTAACCGCCTGCTTACGGAAGGGTCTCGCGACGGCAGCTGGTTCGATGCCATCGA
>NZ_RZOS01000708.1:0-1981 GCF_004022605.1 Mesorhizobium sp. M4B.F.Ca.ET.089.01.1.1 | reverse complement strand
CTCCCGGGCTGACTCATGCGGCCTCCTCACCCTAGTCATTGCGTCGAACCGGAGGTAACAAGATGACTATCACGAGCTATCGCGCGGCGGCATGACCACGGCCGGAAGCGATCACGTCCGCCAGATGTAGAGCGCTTGGACTTAATGGTACCGCCCAAGATTAAAAAACTTTGTGCTCTCTATAGATGGGAATAGCCAACAATGTGAAATGATCTTCAGCAAGATTGGCTCAATCGAATATTTCCTAGCAGAAGGACGTCCCGATGATCTTAAGGCGAAGGCCACACTCGTCCCGCCAATTGGGCATGAACGGAGCCAATGCCGCGCCGGTGCCTGTGAGTCCAGTCGGTACCCCACCAGACCCCGAGTGGGTTGGACTCATGCCAGAGACGGGGGTTGAGCTCATTCCCTACGGCTGCTCAATGCTCCGCATCGGAGTTGGGGCGACCGCTGCCCGTGCGGCTATGGCGGCGTGGTTCAGCTCGGCAGGGTCGAGGGGGTGCTATGTGGTTGCTCGGACGAGATGAAACACAAGTGAACTCTTGGAACAGGTTACAAACATGGCTGTAACGGTACCCGAACCATCCCATCATGCACGGGCGGCAGATGGGATCATTGGGATCATAAAGCGCGTCGAGGCGCGGCTCGTTCGCATGCCCCTTCAGGCGACGACGTCCTTCGCGACGCGCGCGGTGAAAACCAGGGACTACGTGTTGGTGAAGGTGATCTCGAAGGACGGCATCGGCCTCGGATATACCTATGCCGGCAACTCGGGCGGTTCCATTTCACTCGACGCTGTGACCACACTGCTGGCCCCCTTGATCGTGGGCAAGTCCTCCCTAATGATTGAAGGCCTCTGGGAGAGAATGTACCGGGACGCGCTGTTGCATGGCCGTACGGGCGCCGTCATGCGCGCGTTGAGCGCGATTGACATCGCGCTGTGGGACCACAACGCCCGTTTTGCCAACTTGCCCCTTTGGCAGTTCCTTGGTTCCTACACGGACGGCTTCGTGGATTGCTATGCAAGCGGGGGTTACTATCAGGAGGGCAAATCGCCCGAGCATCTAGCCGACGAACTTGCCGGATATGTCGAGCAGGGCTTCAAGGCGGTGAAGATGAAGGTCGGAATGCTGAGCTTGGAGGAAGAAAAACGCCGTATCATGACCGCACGCGGACGCATCGGGACGGACGTAAGGCTCTTTCTCGATGCCAATAATGCATGGCGCGACCTCTTCACCGCCCTTCCCTTTGTCCGCTGCTTCGAGCCATTCTGTCCCGACTGGATTGAGGAACCGTTCAGCCCCGACGATATCGAGAGCCATGCGCGCCTCGTCACTTCTACAACAATACCGGTGGCGACAGGGGAGGTCGAGGCCGGGCGCTGGAGGTTCCGTGCGCTGCTCGACGCTCGTGCAGCCCATGTGCTCCAGGCCGATGCTTTGGTCTGTGGTGGGATCACCGAATGGCGCCGCATCTGCGGAATTGCATCGGCATACGGCGTTCCCGTGTATCCGCATGCGTGGCATGACATCCACGTCCATCTGGCCGCCTCGCAGCCAAACTCAGCGCTCGTTGAGTATTTCGTGGACCACCAGATCGTTTGCACACAACCATTGTTTGACCGTGAGTTGAAGCCGCAGGACGGCCGAATCGCCCTGCCCTCCGAGGCGGGACTGGCTTTCTCGTTCGATGAGGAGACGCTCGACCGTTATGGTGTTTCCGACTGGCAGGCGGTGTCGTGATGCCATCAGGCAAAAGAAAAGTGTTGATCACCGGAGCGGGTGGCGCCCTTGGTTCCCTGCTGGTCCGAGCCTTTCGCGACCGTTACCAGCTCCGGGTCGCGACTCGCGAAAGGCGGGACGACGACCTGTTCGAAGGGCTGGAGGCACATTACGCGTCGCTCGCCGATCTGGAAACGATGGAGGTTCTCTGCAGGGGGATCGATACTGTAGTTCATCTAGGCGGCCGATCGATCGAGGAC
>NZ_RZOS01000707.1:0-1986 GCF_004022605.1 Mesorhizobium sp. M4B.F.Ca.ET.089.01.1.1 | reverse complement strand
TGGGTATAGAGCTCGGCGATTTCCGGATGCGGCTCGGCCCGCCACGCCGCTTCGAGGATCTTGGAGCCCTTGCGCACATCGTTTTGCCGAAACAGCAGCCTGGCGGCGGCGACCGCCGCCGGCGCGAATTCGGGCACGAGCTTGTTGGCTTCGAGCGCCGCGGCCCTTGCCGCGTTGGCGTCACTGTCGATCAGCGCCTGCGCCTTGGCGGTGAGCAGCACGGCGCGGCGGCGGTTGGCGGCGTCGCGCTCGATCTGCCGCGTCGACTTCTGCGCCTCGACCAGCTTCAGCGCGCCGTCCCAGTCGCCGCGACCGGTCAGTTCCTCCAGCGTCGATTCGGCGGCCCAGGCAAGTTGCGGCGCCACCGCTGCGGCGCGGCCGGCATAGTGCCTGGCGGCGTTGCGGTCGCCGAGGCGCTCGGCCTCCAGATAGAGGCCGCGCAGGCCGAGCAGCCGCATCTCGGGATCGTCGAGCATCGCCTCGAACTTCTCGCGCGCGCCTTCATGATCGCCTTCGAGCAGCGAGGCCTGCGCCTCCAGGAGATGGATCAGCGGCTCCTGGTCGGAGCGGATCAGCTTGGCCGCTTCCTTGGTCTTCTTGCGCGCCAGCGCCCCGTCGCCAGCGCCGGCCGCGATCATGCCGGTCGACAGCGCCTGGTAGCCGCGGTCGCGGCGGCGCACCCGGAAATAGCGCGAGATGGTATAGGGGCTGTTCCACAGCGACTTCACCAGCCACCACAGGATCATCACCGCGGCGACGACCGCGACCACCGCCACCGCCGCCACCATCAGGCTGACCTGATACTGATAGCCGTTGAAGGTGACGACCATGTCGCCGGGACGATCGGCCAGCCAGGCGAAGCCGAGCCCGAGCGCGAAGACGACGGCGAGGAAGATGAGGATGCGGATCATCTGGTCTCCCTCACGCCTTCATCGCGCCGGCAATCAACGAATCGATCAGCTTTTCGACCTCCAGTCGCGCCTTCAGCTTGCCGGCAAAATCCGCGCCGGCGGCCTTCACCGCTTTCGGCAGCGTGTCGTACTCGCTGAGCGCCTTGGCGTAGTCGCCCTGGTTGACCGCCACCTCCATGCGCGCCACGGTTTCCGGCGCGCCCTTGCCCTCGACGGCGCCGATCGGCCGGACCTTGACCAGCGATTCGGCGCTCGACATCAGGTTCTGCAGGAAGCCTGCATTCTCATCGACGGGCGTGGCGGCCGCGACCATCGCGTTGGCAGCGGCATCGACCTCGGCGGCGATGTCCGTCCGGGTCGAAACGCCCTTCTCGGCATAGGCGCGCAGCGTCGCGATCTCCGGCGCGTCAGGCGAAATCGCCGCGAAGGTCTCGAGCTCGGCGGCGAACGGCGCGCCTCGGTCGAGCGCCGACTTCAGCGCCGATGCCGCGATGGCCATCGCGATCTTCGGCTGCGAGGCCTGCGCCTCGACCTTGCCGGAGAGCTGCGACACCGACTGCTCCAGCGCCGCCAGCCGGCCGTCCTCAGCCTTCGCCGCCTCGCCGGCGGATTTCACCAGCGCGTCGAGCCCGGCGAGCTTTTCATTGAGCGGCCCGAGATCGACAGGCGCGGCAGTTCCGGCCTTCTGCAAGTCGGCGATCGCCGTCTCGATCTGCTTGAGCTTGTCGCCAAGTGCCGCAACGCCGGCGGCGTCGCCGGCGCCGCCTTGCTCGACCGCCGATTTCAGCGCCGCGACATCGCTCTTGACCTGGTCCAGCGCCGACGACAGCCCGTCGACCTTGGCCGAGGCATCGCCATTGCCGCCGGCCTGCTTCAGGCCCGCGATCTCGCTCTTCAGCGCGGCGATCTCGCCATTGACGCCGTCGAGCGAAGCGCCGCCCGACCCCGGCGCGCCGATGAGGCCGGCGAACTGCAGGCCGCCGGCTGCGGCCAGCGCGATGACGCCGCCGATCACGCCGGCGGCAATGCCATTGAGGCCGCCGCGTTTCGGCTGCGGTGCCACATAGTCCTCCCT
>NZ_RZOS01000706.1:0-1984 GCF_004022605.1 Mesorhizobium sp. M4B.F.Ca.ET.089.01.1.1 | reverse complement strand
GCCAAGGCGATGGCGGCGACGACCTTCGTTTTCTTCCGGATCAGCAGATCGATAGTCAATCCGACCCGGGCTCGCGGTTGAGTCTACGTCTGAGCATTGATCTGTTCCATGGCGCCAAGGTACAGCAATCGTCGGATATAGCGATTGACCATCTTGGAGATCCGGCCCACCCTCTGCTTGCCTCAGTGGAGTGCCGATCTCAAAGCTGAAGTCGAAAAACCAATCAGCCGCACCCGATCAGGCTGTGCAACCCCGACCAGCTTCGCCTGATCGGGCGCTAACCGGCGTGCCCTTCACCATCCCAAGCCAGGTCCCTTTTACATGAAAAACCAGGGTCCCGATTCCGTGATGATTGACAATCCTTGTCTGTTGTGGCGCGCAGCAGCATTGACTCGCTCCTGGCAGCCGCGCGATCTTCCGATGTATTCGGCGATTGAAACAGCGTATTCCGCCGCTTCAGTCGATGGAGCAGCAAGGGTATCTGGTGGCGCATCTTCGAGGCGATATTCGATGATCCGGACTTCGAACATCTAATCATCGATTCCACCATCGTCCGAGCCGACCAACATGCGGCTGGGGCCAAAAAAGGGGGTCTGAAGATCAAGCCCTTGGTCGCTCCCGCGGCGGTGGTTCACGCTTACTGCAGGGCAAAAGGGCGATGCGCCGCAAGCCGCAGCCTTGATCGAAGGACTGTCCGCCGACGTGGTCATCGCCGACACCGCCTACGACGCCGACTATTTACGCGAAGCCATCGCCGCCAAGAATCCGGTTGCTGTCATACCCAACAATCCATCGCGCTCACTCAATATCCGCTCGACAAGCACCTCTATGCCCAGCGTCATCTCGTCGAGTGCTGCTTCTCCAAGCTCAAGCAGTTCCGCCGGGTCGCAACCCGCTTCGAGAAAACCGCCCGCAATTACCGCGCCGTTGTCACTCTCGCGGCGATTGTCCTATGGTTGCGGCAACTGTCCACACGGCCGAGCGCTATTCCAAGACGGGCGTTAAAAGCGTGCACCACCACCGTGTTCGCCGTTTCCGCCATGGATGAACCACTTTCCCCAAATGGAGAATGCGTCCGTCAAAGCAACGAGTCCAGACGTAGCGGGCTCATTTCCGACAAAGGATTCACGCGCATCGTTGCCCTGACGCGAAATCACACCAACTCGGAACCAGCAACCCGGAGAGTCGAAGGGAAACCTTGTCTGAACAGGGCGCCAAAGCGGCCCCCTAAAAGCCCCGTCGCTTGGTTGCCCGGTATGGTTGCAAATCTGGAGCGTTTTGATAGGAAATGGTGGTGCGAAAAGAGGCCTCTTGAAATGAAGCGCATGCAAGAAAAGGACATTCCCGCGTTCGTTCGGGACGTGCTCGCAACCGGCTGCGACATCTGCGCTGTCGGTCCGAGTTTCTACTCCTTGGGCGATACTGATGTTCCGCGCGACAAGCGTAAGGGATTGTACAAGAAGCTCGGCGAAATCGACGCACGCTACGGGAGCCGCGATCTGGTTACCAGATCGCGGCGCACCTGGCCTCGATTGGCCGCTACATCAACGCGCCTTCAATGGAAGACGAAGACTGGATAGACAATGAGGCACCCGAGTTGGCCGGCGTCACGCCTTACGACGTGGCGCACTTCCCGACTTACGCCGTCCTGCTGATGGCGGAGGACAAGGGCATCGACTGGCGCAAGGTGGCACGAGCCACCCTGAACATTGACCCAGAGCGCCAGCCGGAACGGGCACGTCGCGTCTGGGCATCGCACTTGGCGCGGGCGCGATGGCTGGAGCGGCTGCGGGCAGCTTCATAGTGATTTGTTGCAATAGGACATCCCGACGCTCCTACCGCCGCCAACCGGCGGGTGCTGGCGCTTAGCGCAATGGCAAGCGATAGCTTGGGCCGACCTGCAACTCGCTAGCCGAACCCTTTTTGCAGTCGGCGACCGTGTGCGAGTTCGGGCGGGGGCCCAGAGGATCGGGCGTAACGAACC
>NZ_RZOS01000705.1:0-1994 GCF_004022605.1 Mesorhizobium sp. M4B.F.Ca.ET.089.01.1.1 | reverse complement strand
AGCTCGATCGCTTCACCCACCCCTGCCACCAGGTCGTGCCCTATGAGAGCTATGTCAGGCTGGCCGAACGGCTGAACGCCCTGCTGCCCGGCAAGTTCGACAAGAAGACGATCTTCGTCACTACTGGCGCCGAGGCGGTCGAGAATGCGGTCAAGATCGCCCGCAACGCCACTGGCCGCCAGGCCGTCATCGCCTTTTCCGGCGGCTTCCACGGCCGCACCTTCATGGGCATGGCCCTGACCGGCAAGGTGGTGCCCTACAAGGTCGGCTTCGGCGCCATGCCGGCCGATGTCTTCCACGCGCCGTTCCCGGTGGCGCTGCATGGCGTCACGGTCGCCGATTCGCTCGCCGCCCTCGACAGGCTGTTCAAGGCCGATGTCGATCCCGCCCGCGTCGCCGCCATCATCGTCGAGCCGGTGCAGGGCGAGGGCGGTTTCTACGAGGCGCCGCGTGATTTCATGACCGCGCTGCGCAAGGTCTGCGACCAGCACGGCATTTTGCTGATCGCCGACGAGGTGCAGACCGGTTTTGCCCGTACCGGCAAGATGTTCGCCATGGACCATCATGAGGTGGCGCCCGATATCACCACGATGGCCAAGAGCCTGGCCGGCGGTTTCCCGCTGTCGGCGGTCACCGGACGCGCCGAAATCATGGATGCGCCCGGCCCCGGCGGACTCGGCGGCACCTATGGCGGCAGCCCGATCGGCGTCGCCGCCGCCAACGCCGTGCTCGACGTCATCGAGGAGGAAAAGCTTTGCGACCGCGCCAATGCGCTGGGCAGCAGGCTGAAGCAGCGGCTGCAGTCGATCCGCGAGGACGTGCCGGAGATCGTCGACATCAGGGGGCCCGGCTTCATGAACGCGGTCGAGTTCAACGATGTGAAAAAGGGCCTGCCTTCGGCCGAAATCGCCAATGCGGTGCGCCTCAAGGCGCTGGACAAGGGCCTGATCCTGCTCACCTGCGGCGTCTACGGCAACGTCATCCGCTTCCTGTCGCCGATCACCATCCAGGATAGCGTCATGAACGAGGCGCTCGACATTCTGGAAAGCTCGATTCGCGAGGCGCGCGCCGCGTAGCGCCAACCCTGCCTCCCCCTTGTGGGGAGGTCGGACCGAAGGTCCGGGTGGGGCTGATGCCCCCCGTCGCTTCGCAGCGACCCTTCCCACGGGGAGAGGTTGGAGCGTCTAGCCCGCAGCCCTGGCGGGCTCCTCCTGGAAGGCGGCGAGCGCCGCCTTCAGCGCATCGGGCCCGCTGGCAACTGCCTGCGGCGTCGGCGAGAAGCCGGCGCCGAGCATCTTGCGGCCAAGCATATGGTCGCCGGGGCGGTTGACGGATTCGATGCCGAGCAGCCGGCTGCCCGCATAGTGGTAGATCGAGAACTTGTTCTCGGCCAGGTCGCCCAGCACGACATGGCTGTCGCCGCCCGAGGTCAGTCCGACCATCTGCAGCTTCATGTCGCCGATATCCGACCAGAACCAGGGCACCGCCGAATAGGCGTCCGCGTGGCCAAGGATAGTGCGCGCGGCAAGCCGCGCCTGGTCGGTGGCGTTCTGCACCGATTCCAGCCGCACATCGGCGCCGGTGAACCAGTGCCGGTAGGAGGCGGCGTCGCCGATGGCGAGGATATCCGGTGCCGAGCTGCGCATCTGCTGGTCGACGCGGATGCCGTTGGCGATCGCGATGCCGGCGGCCTCGGCCAGTTCGACATTCGGCACCACGCCGATGCCGATGATGACCATCTGCGCCGGCAGCTTATCGCCGTCGGAGGTGATCGCGGCCGAGACACGGCCGCCTTCGCCTTCCAGGCCGGCAACGGTGGTGCCGGTAAGAATCCGCACGCCGATCGCTTCCAGGCGCTGCCTGACATGGCTGGCGATGACCGGCGCCACCGCTCGCCCGAGCAGCCGGTCGACGGCTTCGACGACGGTGACATTGCGCCCTGCCGCCCTGAGCGTGGCGGCGATCTCGAGGCCGATGAAGCCGCCGCCGAGGAT
>NZ_RZOS01000704.1:0-1997 GCF_004022605.1 Mesorhizobium sp. M4B.F.Ca.ET.089.01.1.1 | reverse complement strand
ATGCAGGCCCAGCCGCAAATATTATTTGAAATAAATACTTGATCTGTTCTTGCCGACAGAACAGGCCGCTCAAGCGGCCGACAGCACGATTTCCTCGGCCGTCGCGTGGATCGAAATCGTCATGTTGGCCTCGCGCGCCAAGAGCAGCGTGTAATAGGGCTGGACCGAATGGGCGTCGATCGGTTCCTCGGGCTTGTGGCCGGAATGCAGTTCGAGGAATTTCGGCGGCACGCGCAGCATCGGACCGGCGGCCGACAGCGCAAAACGCGGCTCGGTGTCGAGATTCTCCAGGGTGACTACAAGCTTGCCGCCGCGCGGAATGGCGGCGTTGGCGACGAGAATGAGGTTGAGCAACAGCTTGACCTTGTTCTTGGGCAGCAGCGCGCGGGCCCCGTTCCACACCAGTTCCGGCTTCTCGTTCTTGAGGAAGGCGATGGCGACCGCCTCGGCGTCGCCGGTGTCGATCATCATGCCAGCCGAGCCGGCGGCGCCGAAGGCGATGCGGGCGAATTGCAGCCGGGCCGAGGCATTCCTGGCGCTCTGGCGGATCAGCTTCATGGCGTCTTCGTCGGCGCCGCCCTCGTCGAGCAATTCAAGGCCGTTGTTGATGGCGCCGACCGGCGAGATGATGTCGTGGCAGACCCGGCTGCAGAGCAGCGCGGCAAGGTCGGGTGCGGAAAGGGTGAAAAGCTCGGCCATAGGCGAAGTCCCTGCTAAAGTTATTCACGGCCGAGCGATCAGTCGTCGCGCCCCGCCCGCACGAATCACGCGCTCTCCCTGGGCACCCTGAATACACAGCGCCCGAGCGTGCAGCAACAAATCCAAAATTGTCGTCGGCGAAAATGGTGGATTCGCGCGGAAATGCCGGGCCCCGCGCAGCGTTTCGGGGCCAGAGCTGGGTTCCCCGGCCTTCGAACCGCCATCTTCATGTGAGAGCTTAATGGTTGAAAAAGGATTACGGCATAGTTTGCCAGTGATAGTCACCTCGAGCGGCCGCCAAGAGCCGTGGGGGGTGCGAGGCGTCGGCGAAAGTGCTCCCTGACGGAGATTGGAAGCATGTTTTCCCGATTCTACGACCGGAATCTTTTCCGTGTCATTTCCATGGCGATTGCCCTCATGGGCGCTCTCGTCTTCTCAACCTCCGCGCTGCGGGCACAGGAATATACCGCCCAGGAGATCATCGATTCCGGCCACAAGTTCTTCGGCGCGACCTCCGGCGGCCTGGCCACGGTCGTCGAGAAGATCTTCGCCTCCTACGGCCTGCCCAACGGCTACCTGCTCGGCGAGGAAGGGTCCGGCGCGCTGATCGGCGGCCTGACCTATGGCGAGGGCACCCTCTACACCAAGAATGCCGGCGACCATAAGGTGTTCTGGCAGGGCCCTTCGCTCGGCTGGGACTTCGGCGGCGAGGGATCGCGCGTCATGATGCTCGTCTATAACCTCGACGACATAGGCAATCTCTATAACCGGTTCGGCGGTGTCGCCGGCTCCGCCTATGTCGTTGCGGGCGTCGGCTTCAACGTGCTGCAGAACAACAGGGTCCTGCTCGTCCCGATCCGGACCGGCGTCGGCGCCAGGCTGGGCGTCAATCTCGGCTATCTGAAACTCACGCAGCGGCCGACCTGGAATCCGTTCTGACAAGGTCATGACGGTGCCAATCCAACGTCAGAACTGCTTGTTGCAGGTCTTGCCGCGGCATGCTCTTGCCGCGGCACTGGATTTCCGTCATGCCAAGATGGCAAAGTCGAGCTTTGGCGGTAGCCGCCATCCATAGCGGATAGTCACCTTGGTCCAGTCGATCCTGTTCTTCGCCCTCGGCTTTCTTTGCGCAGGCTTTTTGGCATTGCTGATCGCTCCGGCCATCTGGCGCCGGGCCGTCGCGCTGACGCGCAGGCGGGTCGAGGCTTCGATGCCGCTGACGCTGGCCGAAATCCAGGCGAACAAGGATCAGGTCAGAGCCGAGTTCGCAATGTCGACGCGACGCCTGGAGATGAGCG
>NZ_RZOS01000703.1:0-2000 GCF_004022605.1 Mesorhizobium sp. M4B.F.Ca.ET.089.01.1.1 | reverse complement strand
ATATTCCAGATGTTAGCCATTTCAGCTTGACACCGGCGGCAATCTCACGCCAATTGTTCCTCAGGTTTCAACCCTGCATTGAAACAGAGACGAGTGCCCGCCCGCCCATGAGCCCCACTAATCGAGAGACCAGGACTGCAGACCACCCCAATGCGGCGGCTCGCGGCACGGATGCTGGCCTGGCGACGGATTTCTCGCAGGTGCTGGTCATCGGACGATCCCCGATCAATCGCGTCGTCGTGGCGAAAATCGTCGAGAAATCAGGGCTGAAGCCGATTTCCGAATCGCCTGAAACGGCCGCGAAGGCGCTGCGGGGCCTCATTCCCGGCGCAGTCGTGCTCGATGGCGGCGCCGACAACAAGGACTGCGATGCGCTGATCTCCGGCATCGACGCGCTCAGGCGGATCTCGGGCAAGGCATTGCCTTCGGTGATCCTGCTTTCAACCAAGACTGGCACACCGGAGAGCCTCGGCCTATCCAGCGTAATCGATGCCGTGGTCGCCAAGCCGATCACTCCCGAAAGGCTGCAACCGGTGATCGACCGGCTGATCGGGCTCGTGCGCGGCTGACTAGAAATTCGGGTCGACCGGCCGCAAATCTCGACAGGCTCAGCCAGCCGTGACGATGCCTTCGATCAGCGCAGGCAATTGCCCGAGATCGGCGATCTGGCGAAAACGCGGCGCGGTCGTCGGCGCCTCGACATGCTCGAGCACCCAGGTCAACTCGTGCGGCACGTGCACGCCCCAGCCGCCGGCCTCGATGGCCGGCACGACGTCGGACTTCAGCGAGTTGCCGACCATCATGCTTTTCCCCGGCCCGTCGCCGTGGCGACTGAAGACACGGGCATAGGTGGCCGCGCTCTTGTCGCTGACGATCTCGACGGCGTCGAACAGATCGCCGAGGCCCGATTGCGCCAGCTTGCGCTCCTGGTCGAAAAGGTCGCCCTTGGTGATGAGCACGAGACGATAGGCGCCGGCCAGTTTCTCCACGGTCTCGCGCGCATGCGGCAGCGGTTCGATCGGATGACTGAGCATCTCGCGTCCGGCGGCAAGGATCTCGGCGACGACCGACCCCGGCACGCGGCCACCGCTGACGTCGATGGCGGTTTCGATCATCGACAGCGTGAAGCCCTTGATGCCGAAACCGTAGACGGCAAGGTTGCGCCGCTCGGCCTCGAGCAGCCTTGCCGAAACATGATCGGCCTCGCCATGCTCGGCAAGCAGCCCTGCGAAGCGCTTCTCCGTCAAGCGGAAAAACTGCTCGTTCTGCCACAGCGTGTCGTCGGCATCGAAGCCAATCGTCGTCAATTCATGGCTGGTCATGGCTGTCCTGCGTTCGGCGCGTAAGGTGGTCGCGTTTCGCGAGGCGTCGAACCTAAGCTCACCGCCGCGAATTTCAACCGCGGTGGCGACCGTTCGAGCGGCTCCCCTTCCCTTCCTTCGCCGGCCACGGCTATACTTCGCCATCCGCAACCCAATCTGGTGATTGATGCCGCCTGCAAAAAAGGAAGTCCGTCCGTCGAGCCGCGGAGGACGCGCCCGCACGCCTGCTTTCGTGAAAAGCCAACGTGGCGTCAAGAACTGGAAGGAAGTCAGCGCCTGGCTGGAATGGCGCGGCATCGAAGACATCGAATGCATCACGCCCGACCAGGCCGGCGTTGCCCGCGGCAAGATGATGCCGTCGAAGAAATTCACCTCCAACACTTCGCTGGCGCTGCCCTCGGCGGTGTTCATGACGACGATTTCCGGCGGCTATCCGGAAGACGGCAACGGCTTCCACTATCCTGAGGATGACGGCGACCTCAAGTTGATGCCGGACCTTTCGACGTTGACCGTGGTGCCGTGGGAAGAGGACCCGACGGCGGCTGTCATCTGCGACCTCGTCCACCAGGATGGGCGCTCGGTCGAGTTCACGCCGCGCAACGTCTTGAAGCGCGTGCTCGCCGCCTACGCCGATCGCGGGCTGAAGCCGGTGGTGGCGCCCGAGATCGAGTTCTACCT